>JBDMZA010000769.1:0-4516 GCA_039770155.1 Clostridiales bacterium | reverse complement strand
GTTGGTCAAAATTAAGATTTTGTATAATTAGATTCTTTAATTTCCAAATTTTATGAAATAAGTTGGTGTGATTTAACCAAATGTGCTCTAGACCCCATATAATAGTAATTTTTTGTGTGCTTATGTGTTTTTAAATGGTGCATGGACAAATATGGGGCAAGAAATAAACTTTAAAGATTCTAATGATATTGATCAAAATGAATGGATGAGACATACATACTGGTATAGAATAGAAAGAGTTGGTCAAAATATTAAATTGTACATAAGTAATGATGGAACAAATTATGAACTATCAAGGAGTTTTGAATTACCAGATGGTGTGGAAGGAACCCAAAGAATAATACTTGATCAAATTATCTGGACTTCAGCAGGTTCATATGTTGATTGGGATTATTTTAGAGTGACTGAAAATAATTCAAATTTAGATGATGTTGCTCCTGAAATAAAAATAAACAATTTGGTTGATGGTGGAGTTTATATAAATTCAGTTTCACCTGAAATTATAATAACAGATAATGAATTTGGAATAGCAACAAAAAGCATAAAACTTGATGGAGTAGATTATGTATCTGAAACTGAGATAACCTCAAAAGGTCTTCATACATTAGTTGTTGATGCTACAGATAATGCAGGTAATTCATCATCAGAAACTATAAACTTCACAATAAATAAATCAACAAACACTGATGTAACTGCAACTGATAGCCAATATAGTGATAATGCAACATTAGAGGCGACATTAACATCAGAAGGAAATCCAATAGAAGGAAAACTTATTAATTTTGAATTAAATGATATATACATAGGTTCAGCTACAACAGATGAAAATGGTATAGCTACCTTTGACCATAAAATAGATTTACCAACTGGAACATATCCAGTAAGAGAATATTTTGAAGAAGATGATACAAATTATCTAAATGCATCTGAAGGAACAACAGATATAAATATAACAGAAGAAAATACTTCAATTCTATATGATGGTAATTATTTAGTCGAAAATTCTACTCTAGTAAATTTATCAGCAATAGTAATTGAAGAGGATGATGGGGAATTAGGAGATTTAACAAATGCAAGTGTTGATTTTGAAGTTTCATTAGTAAATAGTGATGGAACATCAACACCAATTAACACATATAATGCTCCTTGTAATGAGTTAGGTGAAGCTATAAAACAAGTAGATTTAGAACCAGGAGTGTACAGTATAGTTGCTAAAATAAAAGATAATGGATATTATGAAGAATCCGAAACAACAGCGATGTGTGTGGTTTATGATCCAAATGGTGGTAAAGCAACTGGTGGAGGTTGGATTTCTGAGGATTCAAATAAATCTAATTTTGGTTTCAATGTTAAATATAAAAATGGTCTTGCAACTGGTAATTTAGAATTTCAATCTAAAGAATCAGATATAAATCTAAAAAGTGAGCAAATAGATTGGCTTGTAATAAATGGCAATGAGGCAAGTTTCCAAGGAACTGGAACCATAAAAAATATGGATGGAGAATATACATTTAGAATCAATTGTATAGATTCAAGTGTAGAAAAATTTACAATAAAAATCTGGGAAGGAACTGACACAGAAGTTGATCCAATCTATAAGGCATTAAATGTTGAATTAGGTGGGGGAAACATAAAAGTTAAAGAAAATTAAAGATTAGAATTATTAATGAAGGATATCAAATAATCAATTATTTGGTATCCTTTTTTGTTTGGCTAAAATAAAAAATAAAAGAGTTAAGGATAAGTATTATTATACAAAATCCTCACTCAAGTAAAGCTCTAACGCGCGCTTCGCGATATAAACAGTTATACTAACTTGCCTTAAAGATTATACTCATTACCATGAACACCTTTATATTTTTTTTTTGGTATCATTTCTCCTCCACAATTTTCACATGAAAAACGTGGGGGCACAACCTAATGTTATCAGTTTAAGCACTGATAACATTAGGTTGTATGTGTTATATTATATTTTCATTATTTTGTAAATTTCATTATTGATGATATAATAACATCACAATCTAATGTAATAAAGGAATTTTTCTAATGAAATATTTGATAAAAACTAAATTTGGTTATAAAGAATTTAATACATTTGAGGAAGCAAATAAAACTAATGGAATTGTATCAATAAAAATGACTATTGATGAATATAAAAAGATTGCTTACTCAATAGATAAATTAAAAAAATCTAATATGGGAAAATTAGATAAATACAAACAGAAAATATCTAAATTAGAATCAGAAATAGAATATAAACTTGATATAATCAATAACCAAGAAAGAATTATAAAGAAGTTTAAAAAAGAACTTTTTAGAAAAAATAGGAACAAAAATATTAATGACAATGAGATTATTATTAAAGATACTATTTTTGAAATGGTTAAAATTGAATTCATAACAAAGAAAAAAGCAATACAAGGAATATTTAAAACCCAATTTGACAATAAAACAAATCTTGTTGAAATATTCAAAATTATTAAATTGGAAATTGGAAAAGAAATTTATCCAAACTATATCTTCAAAGAAATAGACAAAATATATTTATATAATAATAATTATTGGCACATATTATGTATTTTAGGCAATACACATGGTGGTGTAAAGATTTTATGAAAAAGAAAAAAATCAACCTATGGATTAACCAAGGCAAACACATATGGTTTATAAGTTTTATTTTGATGTTAATATTTGGGAATTTTCGATAATTATACTTATATTAAAAGGATATTATAGTTATAAAATAAAAATATTTAACTGCGATTTCCTAATTTAATCATTTCATTTAAACAAAAAAATCCATATGCGTTTGCCTTGATGGATTAACTGATTGCAAGTTATCGATAATGTTAGTGTTATATTTTCATTGCACAGGTCGAATTAATTTTCAGAAAATTCATGTAATACATGGAACTAAAAAAGATTCCAACAACACTTGTTATAGATAATGCACGCTATCAGAGATGTAAAAAAGTTAAGAATTATACTAATGAATTAGGAATTGAAATATTATTTTTGCGAAAATATTCACCAAGTTTAAACTCAATAGAGAAATTATGGAAGATTGTAAAAAGAAAGCATTATATACAAAGTATTATGAAAAGTTTTCTATATTTAAAGAAGTTATTGATAAATGTTTAGATAGAATTGATAAAGAATATAGTGAAGAAATATCAAGTTTATTAACGCCAAACTTTCAAACCTTTGAAATTGAAAAAGCAAAAGTTAAAACTTCAAAAATCTCTTAAAAGAATAATATTTGTATTATATTTTAACTAATAAAATACACACATTGTGCAGTATAGTTAACAAATAATTGACAAATTAGATTATCAAGTTTATTTTTTGCTGTTTTTTTATAGTACTGCCTTAATACAGCACATATACTAACATTTAGATCCATAATTCTTGAGTTATTATGGCTAATATGAGTAAATTGATATATATTTCTATTACTGATTACTCGCCTAAAATTACTCAATACCTATCGAATCTTTTCATAATCAAAGTTTTGAATTCTTTGTGGCTGGAATATTAAAATGTATTTGCTCAATATGTGATGGGAAGTTACAAAGCAGTTATACTAAGCCTTTTGAGCTGTTGTAATAATATCCTATTTTAGTATTTTATAATATTAAATAATAAATTTGAATTATTCAATAAATATTTATATAATTTATAGTCCTAATAATGGCAAATTAATCAATTTATAAAGCTGTAAAATTTTATTCCTAATATTTTACAGCTTTATAACGCATGTTATAAGCCAATTGGAAGTTCTCCTCACTTATTGAGCAAATACATTAAAATAAATTGTTTTACCTTTTTTAAGAAATATTATAAAATTAACTTGTTTTAGTGGATACTTTTGGTTATATCTTATAGACTGATTGCCTTGGGTGTACCCTATAAGTTCTGTAACTAAACATCTTAATAATCTTGTTTTAATCCTTGGGATAGAGACTTAGGATGTAAAACTGAATAATGTTTTATAACACTTGTATTAAAAAGTTATAAAACAATCTCCTATATTTGGAGTTTTGAAAAACAATAAAAATATAGGAGATACTCCATATTTTTGTTGTTTTTCAAGATGTCGAAAGACTCTTAAATAAAAACCAAATTTATGGAGGTAATGCAATGAACAATCAAAAAAAATTAAAAGAATTACTAGAAACTAAACGAAATGAACTTCTTGAAGAAATCAAAAAAAGCAAATTCTTGATTGATGAAAATCATAAAGAAGTTGTTGAAAAACTAAAAAATGAGATTAATGATTTAACTGATTTGTCAAAAAGTCAAATAGAAATAGAAAAACTATCTCAGGACCTCAAGGAAAGACAAGTAGCTTTTTGGTTAAAGATATCTTCAGTAATCATAAGTTTTTTAACTTTACTAACTAAAATTATAGGCTTATGGTAAAAACTTGTTTTTAGTAAACGAAAAAACCAAACATTTGTGAGTAATGTTTGGTTTTTTTTATTGTGTATAAACACAATGAACAATCACTTGTTAT
>JBDMZA010000768.1:0-4070 GCA_039770155.1 Clostridiales bacterium | reverse complement strand
ATTCCTTTAAAAACAGGTTTAGAAGAACTTTTTTCTATTTGGAATTTAGAATCTAGGGAGAGAAATGGTTTTAAAATTTATGATAAAAAAATATATATACCAAACATATTAGTTAAAATTAATGGTACATATAATAATACAGAGACTTATTGGAATAAAATGTTAGAATTGTTAAAAGTTAAAGATGGTTTTATTTTATTAATTGATATGTTTCCTATATCAAAACCTAAAGAAGAAAAAATAGATTATAAAGGACTTATTAATAAGAATGGATATATAAATATAGAAAAAATGAGGAAATCTTCCTTTTATAATTTGAGTTTCTTAAAAACATCACTACAGGAAAATATTTTATTGAAAATAAATGAAATTATTGATAAGAAAATTTTAATATATGGAAATGATTATAATTTTAAAATAAAAATCATTAAAACTATTTTTAGTTTGGATAAAAAAATATTGAATTTATTACAAATATTTGATTACCCGTTTTATATTCCTAAAATAGTTATATATGATAATACTGAAAAAATTCTTTCAGAAGAAGATTGTATAACCATAGTTATTTTGCATTCTCTTGGAATAGATATAGCATTAATAACGCCATCAGGATATAATAATATAGAAAATTATGTGAATAAAAATTTTATAGATTTTCAAAATCTAGAAAAATTGAAATTTGATTTGAATTATTCAAAAAAAGTTAAAAAATATTTAACTAATAGTAAATTAATAGTAAAAAAAACGTTATCATACCATTTAAAGGAATATTTTAAGAAATATAATTAATAAAATGATGAATGCCCTAAATCAGAATCTTGCAATAAAAAATTCTTAATGATAAAATAATTTTATTATAAAATTTAGATAATTAGATGCACTATATAAAAATGATATAATTTAGAGATATCATATGTATACTCTTTTTGGTAGATGATTTATATTTTGAGTAGGGACAGCAAAAAAAATAAATATACATATTAAAATACTGAATCACTTGATTTTAGTGATTATTAGATTTTGAAAATGTGATATTATTTTTTAGGGTTTCCCAAAGAAAAATAAAAAGAAATGGAGTTGGTAAAAATGGCGATAAGCTTACAAAAAGGTCAAAAAGTTGATTTAACAAAAACAAATCCGGGTTTAAAAAAAGTTATGGTAGGATTAGGTTGGGATACTAATAAGTATGATGGGGGTCAAGACTTTGACTTAGATGCTGCAGCTTTTATATTAACTGCAAATAGTAAAGTAAGATCTGATAAGGATTTTATATTTTATAATAATTTAAGTGATGCAAATAATTCAATAACACATCAAGGCGATAATTTGACAGGTGAAGGAGAAGGTGATGATGAGCAAATTAAAATTGATTTGGCTCTAGTACCTGCAGATGTTGACAAAATTAGCTTTACTGTCACTATTCATGATGCTGAAACAAGAGGACAAAACTTTGGTCAGGTTTCAAATGCTTTTATAAGAATATTAAAAGAAGATAATCAAGAAGAATTAATAAGATATGACTTAGGTGAAGATTTTAGCATTGAAACTGCTGTAGTCGTTGGAGAATTATATAGAAATGGTGCTGAATGGAAATTTAATGCTATAGGCAGTGGATTTCAAGGTGGATTGTCAGCATTATGTTCGAATTTTGGAATAAGTGTTTAGTATTTGGGAAATAAAATCACTCAGATATCTGAGAATAATAAATATTTTTTAGGTTTTCTTATTTATAATAAAATCCGGTAAATATACCTGAATTATTAGTAGAATATAATTTTTTTGGTAATCAATTTATCGGATTTTATAAAAAAGTAAAAGTGTTTATGGAATTGATTGTAAACTTATAAATTTGTTAATTACATAGAAGAGTTTATTTTTTGATTCTGTCTAAAATATTTGAAAACAAATGGGTAGTATAAAATTTAAAAGAAAGTGAAGTGGTTTAAATGGCAATTAATTTGGTAAAGGGGCAAAAAATTGATTTAACAAAATCTAATCCGGGGTTAACTAAAGCAATTATAGGTTTAGGTTGGGATACCAATAAGTATTCAGGAGGCCATGATTTTGACTTAGATGCTTCTGCATTTCTAGTTGCTTCTAACGGAAAAACTACTAATGAAAATGATTTTATTTTTTACAATAACTTAAATGGAAGAAATGAATGTGTTGTTCATACTGGAGATAATAGAACAGGTGAAGGAGAAGGCGATGATGAACAGATAATCATAGACTTCTCTAAAATGCCACAAGATGTTGATAAAGTAGCTATAACTGTTACTATACATGATGCTGAAGTTAGAGGCCAAAATTTTGGTCAAGTGTCAAATGCTTTTGTTAGGGTTGTTAATGAACAAACCAATGAAGAGATTTTGAGATACGATTTAGCTGAAGATTTTTCAGTTGAAACAGCAATTGTAGTTTGTGAATTATACAGACATAGTGGAGAATGGAAGTTTAATGCAATTGGAAGTGGTTTTCAGGGGGGGCTTTCAGCTCTCTGTAATAATTATGGATTAGATACAAATTAAAAATTGAGATATCCAAAAAATAAGCCATAATTCTTAGATGTGAATTCATAAGACTTAAGAGAACTTCAGACGAAAAGAATTTGGTATTATTTTTTAGGTTCTCCAAAACTTAATTTTGGAGGTTAATTATGGATTATAAAATTTTATATAAAGATGCATTTCCTATAATTGAGGCTGATTTAGTAAGTGGAGAAACAATTAAAGCTGAATCAGATGCAATGGTATCAATGACAAATACTATTGATTTAGCAGGAAAACTAGAAGGTGGAGTTTTGGCTGGATTTGGGAGAATGCTCTCAGGAGAAAAATTCTTTTTTCAAACTTTAAAAGCTGCAAGAGGTAATGGTAGAGTTATGTTAGCGCCAGCTATTCCAGGTAGTATTGTTGATGTAGGATTGGATGGAAGTTATGGCTTGGCAGTGCAAAAAGATGGATTTTTAGCAGCAACTGAAAGTGTTAATATTGAGACAAAGATGCAAAATATTGCAAAGGGATTTTTATCTAAAGAGGGATTTTTTATATTAAGAATCAATGGTAAAGGGACAGTTTTTATTAATTCATATGGAGCTATACATAAAATAGAATTAGCTGATAAAGAAGAAATTATAGTAGATAATGGACATTTAGTAGCTTGGACAGAATATACAAGTTATAAAATTGAAAAAGCAGCAAAAGGTTGGATTTCAAGTATAACTTCTGGAGAAGGTTTAGTTTGTAGATTTACAGGACCTGGAACAATATATATACAAACTAGAAATCCTAATGGATTCAAAGAATGGATTCAATCAAAATTGGGAAGCAGATAAAGTACATATTAATGTGAAGTAAGAAAGGATGTTATATATGGGTATCAATTTACAAAAAGGTCAAAGAGTAGATCTTACAAAGGGAAATGAGGGTTTATCTACAATATTAGTAGGTTTAGGATGGGATCCTGTTAAAAAAGATGTAGGATTCTTTGGAAATTTAATGGGAAAAGGACAAGTAGATGTAGATTGTGATGCTTCAGTACTGATGTTGGATGAATATGGGAAAGTACCTAATAAAGAAAACCTGATATATTTTGGTAATTTAAATAGTGTTTGTGGTAGTATTAAACATACAGGAGATAACTTAACAGGTGAAGGCGATGGTGATGATGAGCAAATAATAGTTGATTTAACTAAAATACCTAAAAATATACAAAAATTGGTTTTTGTTGTCAATATATATGATTGTATAAGAAGAAAGCAAGATTTTGGATTGATTCAAAATGCATTTATAAGAGTTTTGAAAAAATCTTCAAATCAGGAATTAGTTAAGTTCAATTTATCTAGTGAATATGCAGGTAAAACTACATTACTTGCTGCTGAGATATATAGACATGGGAAAGAATGGAAATTTGCTGCTGTAGGTGAAGGTACATTAGATGCATCATTAGGAGAAATCGTGAAAAAATATCAATGATTTATCAGATATTTTGAAGGAATTTACAGATGATTTAGTTTTAGACAAAATTGAGCCACCTAAGGTATAATCAAAAATTTCATAAGACAATTTTTT
>JBDMZA010000767.1:0-8079 GCA_039770155.1 Clostridiales bacterium | reverse complement strand
AGTAATATTAAGGAAGGTATGATATTAATTTCAGCAGCACATATAACATCAGGAGTATATATAAATGATGCTGAGGATGGAATAATAAAGGATATTGATGAAATGTTAGAGAGAATTGCACCATATAGAGAAGATTACAAACATCACAATACTGGAGAAGATAACGGTGACAGTCATTTAAAAAATATTTTAGTAGGACATCAAGTAATGGTACCTGTTACAAATGGTAATTTAGATTTGGGACCATGGCAACAGATTTATTATGCCGAATTTGATGGAAAAAGAAAAAAGAAAGTAATAATTAAAGTTATGGGAGAATAATTTAAATGGAGTGGTATTTATGAAAGTTTATGATTACTATAAAGAAATGAATAAAGGAATGAGTAAAAAAAACAAAAAGCATATAATAATTACTGTGGTATCATTGATAGTATTAGCAATATTTATGTATTTTACATCTGTTTATATGGAGATAATTCAATTAGATGAAATTGGTGAATATTCTAATATATATTTAAAGAATTTTGGTTTTAAAGCTATATTTTTTGTAATTACATTTGTTATAATATTTTTTGTATTTAAAATTTCAAATAAAATAACCTTGAATAAATGTATAAAATATCATAATGATGCCAAGCATCCTATGATGAAATTACAATACACTCTTGTAATAATAGTAATTGCATTATTGGGTGGGTTTATTGCTAAAGATGTTTTTTATTTAAAGTTTCTTGAATTCTTAAATTCAACATCATTTGGTACATCAGATCCTGTATTTGGTAGTGATGTGAGTTATTATATTTTTCAAAGACCATTTTTAATGTCGATTTACAGATTTGTATCATTTCTTTGGTTTTGTGTTATATGTTTTACTTTAGCAAATTATTTTATTATTATAATGCCTATAGATAATACTGTTTTACTAAAAGATTCCAGATTAAAACCTATATTAAATCATAATTTGATTAATATTTCTATATTTTTTATAATAAAAGTATTTTCATATAGATTTCAAAAAGAGGAAATACTATATTCTACAAGAGATGGTATAGATGGAGCAAGTTATGTTCAAGCAAGTGTCTGGCTAAAATATTATAATATTGCACCATTTTTACTTATTATAATAGTATTAGCAGCATTTATATTTTTGAAAAAAAATAAATTAAAACAGGCTTTAACATCAATAGTAGCTTTTCCAGTAGTATGGATAGTAGTACTTATAATTGCAACGGTTATTCAAAACCTTTTTGTTGCTCCAAATGCTTATAAATACGAAAAAAAATATTTGAAGAATAATATGGAAATGACTAGAAAAGCATATAATATTGACAGTGTTGGTGGGCACACATTTGAGGATATAGAACCCTTAACAAAAAAAATTATGAATGAAAATAGTAATACAAAAGAGAATATTAGAATAGTGGATTTAGAAGCAACAATTGATAGTAATAAACAATTACAAAGTTTAACACCTTTTTATAATTTTAATGATGGGGATATTTTAAGTTATAATTTTGATGGGAAGGAAATACCAGTTTTAATTTCTGCAAGAGAAATAGATACAAAAAAAATTCAAGATAAAACTTATCTAAATAAGATGTTTAGATATACTCATGGATATGGAGTTGTTATTAATCCTATAAATAAGGTTACAAAACAAGGTCAAACAGAATTTATAATGAGTGGACTAAATAATAAAACGAGTGATGGCTCATTGAAGGTTAAATTACCGCAAATCTACTATGGTGAATTAACAAATAATTATGTTGTAGTAAATGAAAAAGATTCAAGTAAATTAACAGAAATAGATGAAACTGGAACCAAAGAAGTTAATTATGAAGGAAAAGGTGGCATAGAACTTAACTTATTTAAAAGGTTACTTTTCTCTATAAAAAACAGAGATGGTAAATTATTAATTTCCAGTAATATTGATTCAAATTCAAGACTTCTTATAAATAGGAACATTGTTGAAAGAGTTAAAAGAGCTGTTCCTTTTATAACTGTGGATGATAATGCTTATATAGTACTAACAAAAGATGGAAGATTAAAATGGGTATTAGATGGATACACTACAAGCAGCAATTTCCCAAATGCACAATTTTATGGTAATGTAAATTATATTAGAAATTCTTTAAAAATAGTTGTTGATGCATATGATGGTCAAGTTGAATACTATGTTATAGATAAAGATGATCCTGTAATAAAAACATATAGTAAAATATATAAAGATGTTTTTAAATATGATGGATTACCTGAAGATATAAAAGAACATATAAGATATCCTGAAGAATTATTTAATATCCAATCTGAAATGATCGAAAAATATCATTTAGACCCATCGAAAGAAGAAAATGTAAGAGCTTTTGACGGAAAACAGAATTTTTGGAATATAGCTACAATACAAAATAAAGATACTAAACAAGAAGAAGTCTTAGAACCTTTTTACAATATGATAAACTTACCAGGGAAATATTCTAAAAATGAAGAGTTAATACTTATGAGACCTTATACACCAATTGGTGAAAAACATAATTTAGTTTCTTGGTTAGCAGTAAGAAATTCTTATGAGGATTATGGGAAATTGATTCTTTTCAATTTTTCAAATAGTAGTAATGTTTTTGGACCATATCAAATCGAAGATAAGATAAATCAAATTGATTCAATATCAAAAGACATGACTTTATGGGGAACTAGTGGTTCAGAGGTATTTAAAGGTAACTTACTGGTAATACCTATTGAAAACAGTTTATTATATGTCGAACCTATTTATATTAAATCGAGTAGTAAATCAATTCCAGAAGTAAGGTTAATAGTTGCAGGATATCAAGATGGAAATGAATTTAAATATGGAATAGGTACAGATTTGGATTTAGCAATAAATGATTTGTTTGGTATAACTGAAAGTGAAGACAAGACTAAAACAGGGGAAACTAATAACAAAGATGATGAAAAAGAAGAGGATAAAGATAAAGAAAAAATTGATGAAATAAAAGAAAAGTATGATGATATCAAAAAACAATTAGATGAGTTAGGTAAAATATTGGAAGAAGAAGAAGCGGAATAGTATAATTAGTAAAATGAGAATTAGAATATGTTATTTGGATATCCTTTGCTAATTCTAAATAAAAATAAAAAATGAGATTGTTTTATTTATCTCATTTTTTGTTTTTTTAATTATGTTGGAAAAGATACAAAAAAAGATGTTCCAGTTTCTTCAGATTCAAACCAGACAATTCCATCAAATTCATTTTTTACAATCATATATGACATATAAATATCTGTTTTAATAAAACTTTCATGAAAATCAGAACTTTTTTCAGCGTTATCATGTATTTGGATTATTGTATTATTCTCATCTTGAGATATAATCAAATAAATTCTCCCTTTACATTTATTGTAGGCATGACATGCATTTATTATATGAATTAAAAGGACTTGTACAAGACTTGTTGCACGACCTCTAATTTTAGTTTCAGCTGATATTTTAAGTTTTGATTCAAGAGTACAGAAATTATCTTCTAATTCTTCTTTGGTTAATAATTTTATTCTATTTAAAACATCGCCTATTTTAAATTCGTTTTTAGGTTTTCTATTAATTTCTGTTTTATATTTTAGATATTGTTTTAGTCTTGAGATGTTTTTAATTTGCCCCTTTAAAGATTCAATAGTGGAAAATACATCTTCTTTATATTGACAAGTAAAAGCAGTTGTTTTATTATCTATATTATTATCTAGTATTAATTTTAATAATTCATCCAACTTATTTATATCACTATTTGCATTTTCCATATATGTATCAATTCTACAACTTATACTATCTGATAATTGACTAAGTGATGTTAAGTAGGTTTGTTTTAAACTACGATTGTTTTTATTCATTTATTTACCCCCTTCCACTGTTAACTGAAATACAGCGGAACTATTATTAGTATATCATAGAATTTTTTATATTAACATATTTTAACTTTGATAAAATTTTAATATTATAAAAAATAATAGATTTCATTAAAAATAATATAATTAAAATAACTAAATTTCAAACAATTTCAAAATTCACAATCAAAATTATATTAGTGGATGAAAAATAATAAACATATTCAAAATTTAAATGGATAAAAACATATATAATATATAATAAAGGGATATAAAACACGATTTAGTTTATATATTTCCTGTTTTTTAAGAAATACTAAATTACAATTATATTATAATTATGCATGTTAAATGGAAAAGATGTCAAAGATGTTTTTAAATGACTTGAAAAGCGATAAATTTATTATTAAATGTTAAATTAATTTTTGATTAAAAAAACATTACTAATTAATAATATTTTGTTTTTGTAGTTTTATTTAGAGGGGAGTCTGATTGTAAAAGTACTACCTTTCATAGATTCAGAATCTACTTCTATTGTTCCGTCAAAATCTTTTATGATTCCATAAGAAATTGACAAACCTAAACCTGTTCCTTTACCGACTTCTTTTGTTGTATAAAAGGGTTCGAAAATTTTGTTTATAAATTGTTTATCTATTCCAGAAGCATTATCTGTTATATCAACGCATACATCATCATTTTGATTATATGATTTTATATAAATTGATTTTTCCCAATCTTTCAACCATTTTGGACAATCATCTAATGTATTCATTTGAATAACTTTTTTTTCAAAATCACCCAGGGCATCTCTTGCATTACCTATAATATTTAGAAATACTTGTTCCAGTTTATTATGATCCGCTAAAACATGGTTTAATTTACTGTCTAAATCTAATTTAACTACAATATTTCTAGTTTTTAATTGTTCTCCTATTAATTTAAATACATCTTGAATTGGATTATTTACATTTAGTTCTTGTTTTGTATTATTGGATTGTCTTGCAAAAGTTCTAAGATGAGCGATTATTTTACTGATCCTATCTATTTGATCTACAACAGAATTGAGTTTAGTATCTAATAATTCATTTGAACATTTATTTTTTCTTTTTGCAATCAATAATCCTTGTGCCATTAAGTTTATAGCACCAAGTGGCTGATTTATTTCATGAGCTATTCCAGTAGCCATTTCTCCTAAAGTAGCTAGTTTCCCTGATTGAACTAATTGAGCATCTTTTTTTCTAAGTTCATCAGTTCTCTCAATAACCATTCTTTCAAGATTTTCTGAATATTGTCTATTTTCTTCTTCAAGTCTTTTTCTTTGAACACCAGCTGCAATTTCGTTTGCAATTAGGCTTAAAATTTGACTTTCACTAAGAAGAAACTGTTTTTTATGTATAGGAACAACTATATGTAAAAGACCTATTAATGCTATATCTGATAAAAGAGGCACGTGGATAATAGAGATATCTTCTAAATTCAATTCTTTCATACAAACGAAGTTTGCAATTGAATGAGAAGATAGATTTTCTGAATGTATTTTAAGTTGTGAATATGATAAAAAGCATGCTTTTTTATCATGGGCTATCCATGATTCATTAACTGTATAAATACAAGTATGTTTGTCATATCCACTGCATAAACCACATTGGGATACAATTGAAAAAGTATTGTTTAAAGGTTCAAATAAGCATATAAAAACAATTGGAATATCTAAGAAACTACTTAAAACATCTACAATAGATTCACACATCTTAGTTACTTCTGTTGAAGAATTTACTAAATGTGTAATCTCTATTAATACATCTCTAAACTGTTCTTCAAGTTTTAATTTAGTAATATCTTTTGAGAGAATTAAAAATCCTACAGTTTCATTATTTCTATTTATTCTTGGGGTAACTGTTACGGAAACTGGAATTGATGATCCATCTTTTTTTACAGCCTCCATTTTATAGTCACATATACTTGATTTAAAAGTATTTGTATTTGAAAAAATTATATCAGAATTTAAACCTTCGGTTTTATGTAATAAATCCATTGGTATTTGTTTACCTAACATATCAATGGTAGTATAACCATAAATTAATTCAGCACCTTTATTCCATAAAATTATATTATCTTCAAGATCAGTAACTATAATTGCGTATTCAGAAGAACCGTCCAAAACATTATGTAATAAGTCATCAATTTGTTCAAATTGTCCGTAATCATAATTATGATATCTCATATATAATTACAACCAAATAAATTACTAAAAAAATTGTAATTTAATCCTTTCTAAGTTTATTTTTAATTAGAGTATCTAAAAAAATATAAAAGATAAAAATAATAACAAAGTAGTACTTTATTATTTTAATTCTATTCCAAGAATTGTAGTATCATCACTTTGCTCATCACCAGAAAAATTATCCATACTAATTATTATATTATTAATTAAGGTACTTATACTATTATTTTTATTGGAGTTAAGTATACTTATTATTCTGTTATTACCAAACATTTCATCATTTCTTGTGATTTCAGTAACACCATCTGTAAAAAGTATAATCTTATCATCTTTGTAAAGTTGTAATTCATTACTTTGGTATTTGACATCTTCAAATACACCTAAAATTGTTCCAGTAGAGTCTAAATTAGAAATACCATGTTTTGTCAATAAAAATTGTCTTATATGTCCAGCGGAAACATATTGAAATTTTTGGGAAGTTTTATCTATTATTCCCATAAATAAAGTTGCAAATACTTCTTGAGAAGTATTTAAATGTAAAACATTATTTAATTCTTCTACTATATTTTTCAAATCAATATTATTTATTGAAGAACTATAAGTATATTTTATATTTTGTATAAAACTTTTTAAAATTATTGTTATTACAGAAGCTAAAATACCATGACTTGAAACATCAAAAACATAAAAACAAATATAATTTTTTGTTTCTATTATATCATACATATCTCCGCCTACTAAATCACAAGAAGTATATTTACTAAAAAAATTATAACCTTTTATGGAGGGTAATTTTTGAGGTAACATATTTAATAAAATTTTTTGAGCAGAGTCATGAATATTTTGTAAAAATTTATTTGTAGATTTGAGTTCATTTTCCAGTCTTTTATTATTTAATAAAATGACTTTTTTGTTTATTGCATTTTCTAATGCTATTTTTAGTTTATCAGCATTTATTGGTTTCAAAAGATACTCAAAAGCACCTGCTTTTAATGCACGAATTGCATTTTCCATATCCCCATGTCCTGTTAGTACTATAACACTCATTTCAGGCATTATATTTTTTATTTCTTTTAAAACATCCATTCCAGATACTTTTGGCATTCTCATATCAGTTACTACAGAATCTATATCATTGATATGTTCTTTAAATAAATCTAATCCTATCTCACCACTTGAAGCTAATAAAATCTCATGATCATCTAATTCTAACTCTAATACAAATTTGAGATTTTCAAGTATTGCAGATTCATCATCTATTACTAAAATTTTAGACATTGAAATTCTCCTTAACTTATTAGAAAATTATGTATGTGTTAATTATAAATCATTAATAATAATTTTGAAATATGTAATTTGCGAATTATTAATATAAATTAAATTTTTTACTAAAATATAATTTTAAAGAAAAATTATATATAGAATATTATAACAGTTATTTGATTTAATTTCTATTTTTATATGTTTAATGCTTAATTTTTTAAATGAATGTACTAAATTTCTCTTTAGGCAGAATCAAAAAATTGAGTTGTATCTATAAATTTGAAAATACTTGTTTTTATATGATATAATGTTTAAAATTTGAAATTAGGTGATTATATTGGTTGTAGGTGTTTTGAAAATAGACTTATATATAAATAAAGTTTTTTCATTGAAAGATAAAAGACATATTATTAAAAGCATTATAGAAAGAATAAGAGCAAAATATAAAATATCTATTGCAGAAATTGATCAAAATGACAAATGGAACAATTCAGTTATTGGTGTGTCATTAGTTTCTAATGGAAAAGATGTTGTTGAAAGAATGATAGATTTAATAATTAATTTTATAGAGAAAGATGGCAGAACTGACATAATAAATATTGAAAGAGAGATTATTTATTTCTAATATTTCTTAGTTGAAATAAATGTAATAATTTTATTATAAAAGTTATAATTATAGTTGTTTTTGTATATTAAAAAATATTTTTAGCTTCTATTTT
>JBDMZA010000766.1:0-2615 GCA_039770155.1 Clostridiales bacterium | reverse complement strand
TAATTCCCAATGCCCAATAATCTTTTCCTTCATAATCAGATGTATCAACATCTAATACAACTTCCCCTGTTGAGCTATCTACTAATTCATGTGTCATTTTTAACTGTTCATCTTCCGAGGCACTTTGATAAAAAATATGAGTATTATCACCATTTTTATCAAATTGTCCATCAAATTTATCATCAATTGAGCGACTATAAATACCTATTTCTCCTCCTGTACTAATTCCACTACCATATTTCCCCATCCATGGTTCTAATAGATACTCTCGGTCATTATATTCAAATACAACCGCTTGCTCCTCTAAATCCATTCCTAACAGTGGTCCTATTTCATCAAATGCCTCTCCAAAACCAAATTGTTGCTGTAGTGAGCCTTCAGTTGTATAATAAATATCCTTTTCTGGATCATAATTAAATCCTAACATATAACCTGTAACAGGTTTTAATAAATCATTAGTAAGATATCCTTCTACAGAAGAGGGAGCTATCTTATCCATTGTCCAGTTAAATGTATATAAATTTGTTTTAAATTGATTTTCAATCACAAATTGCATAGGTGGTGGTAGTAACTCATTATATACATCTTTAATTCTTTCAGGAATATGTAATTTTGCTGTTGCTATTGTTATTTTATAAACAGTTTCTTTAAACATTCCATTTGTTAAACTATTTAAATTTCCAAGTACTTCATCAAATGTATTATTCGAAAAATAACACTCTACTTTTGAAGCTGCACCTATTGTATTTAGAATAGGATGTTCTGAAAATTCTGAAACAGGATTTAAAATATTATCATCTAAAATATTAAATCCTTTTGTTGCAGTATCCGTAACATAGTCTGATCCTGTTGAAACTGTATTAACTACAGAATTTTTTGCATTGTCGAATGTATCTCCAACACAATTGGCAACATCCCATATTCCATTTTTCATATCTCCAAATGTCGGTATGTTTCCATCCATGTCAACATAATTCAAAGGATTATTGTATACATACACGTACTCATTAGTAGTCTTTGGATAAATAATGTGTCCTTTTATTTTATCTCTAGTTATAAACCTACCAATTTCTGGTTTATAATATCTTGCTTGAGCAAAATACATTTCATTATCTTCTTCATAACCTGTAAAAGCAAAATCTCCAGTACCTATTTTTTCTTTATTACCAAATTCATTATAATAATTATTATCACAAACTTTTCCATTATTATCAATTGCTCTAATAGGGCTACCCAATTCATCTTGAAGATATAGATTATTGTCATCTCCTAGTATAGACATATCCCAAATAAATGATTTTTCATTTTTAATTAAAACGTTTTTATAATTCTTAGTTAAATCCAATATATAATTATTATTTGAATCATTAACCTTATTACCCATACTATTATATGTATATTCCTTACCATTAAAAAATCTCATATTCCCTGCCACATCATATTTATAAGTATCACTAATTTCATTATTATTAAAAACTGATTCTAAATTTCCACATTTATCATACATATATTTTTTTAAAATATTTTCTCCCTTTGAAAAAATCAATTGTCCAGCTTCATCATAAGAGTAATTTATTAAATTATTATTTTCTTTCAATTGGATACGGTTTCCCATAGCATCATAATTATATTTTCTAAGCAAATTATTATCCTTAAATGTTTCGGTCAAGCGACCTAATGCATCATATTCATACTCAAATATTCCACTATCCTCTTTAATATCTCTTCTAAATTTATCAATTTTTTTCTTATTCCCAGTTAGTTCATATTCATATTTGAATTGATCTAAAACCCCATCTATATCATAATTTATAAGTTCTTTTAATTGACCTAAATCATTATAATTATACGATGTTTTCACTCCATTATTAAAGTTCTTTTCAATTAATTTCATTTGTTTATTGTACTTATAATCTACTTCAATTCCCTCAGTGTTTATTTCAACTATTTGATTTAATTTATTATAAGAATAATTAACCTCTTTCCCATTAGGGTATTTAATTGAAGTTCGTTGACCTAATTGATTATATTTATACTTAACCGTTTTATTATTTTGATCAGTCACAGCCCTTAAAAATCCATTACTATCTATATCAATATTTGTATTTCCAAGCCAATCTTTGATTTGAATAAGTTGTTTTAATTCATTATAAATTAATTCTACACTTTTTCCATCAGAATAAGCTATATGATTAATTTTATTAAATTCATTATATTTATACTCTTTTTTATTACTATTCTTATCTGTATGAGAAACAATATTACCCATTAAATCATGTTTAAAATGCTCAATGTTACCTAATGCATCTGTTACTTTTATTATCCTTCCCATTGAATCTCTTTCATATAAAAGCTTTTGGGAGTTTAATTTTTGTGCTTCATGATATAAATCTTGTTCTCCTATAGTCTGGGATACTCCAACTAATCTTCCTACATTGTCATAATCATATTGTGTTTCACTTCCTAAAGCATCTTTCACTTTAATTAACCTATTCATGGGTTGATAATTATAAGCAGTTTTATTCCCTTTTTCATCTATTGACGCTATAACATTATTTACAGCATCATACTCAAATTTTTTGCTTATATTTTGAGAGTCTTTTATTTCTATCAAG
>JBDMZA010000765.1:0-2746 GCA_039770155.1 Clostridiales bacterium | reverse complement strand
TATACAATAATAGTTTTTCATATAAGGCATAATCAAAAATTTCATAAGACAATTTTTTCTGAAAATATCGATGGTTTAACGAATTTTCAAAAAAAGTTGACTAGTTTATTTTTTGATTCTGCCTAAGGTTTTTATATTTTAAATAAATGACAAAATATATAATTAGGGGTGAAATTTTAGATGGATGATAAAATACAATTTATTATCCATCAAGTTAAAAATAATTATTTTTCTAAGGAAATTTCAATCAAAAAAATTCATGCAATTGGAAATTCAAAAAATTTAATTATAGAATTGAGAATGAATTACCTTATATAAATATTTAATATTAAAAACATTATCATTTTCAAAAAAATTAACTAATAATATAGGAATTGTTATATATTTTATAAATAATTATAATAGTTTAATTATAAAATCTTTTTTTTAGCAGTATTGATTCTTATTCAAAATTAAAAACAGTTACCTTGTTTCTACCTGACTTTTTTGATATATAAAGTGCTTGATCTGCATTATCAATAAATTTAGATATTACTATTTCTTGATTATTTTCATCCATTTTTTTATTATATTCACATATTCCAAAACTCGCAGTTACAGATATTGTAAGCTTTCCTGTCTCAATATTTGTTATTTCTATTTCTCTTCTTATTCTTTCTGCAATAATTACAGCTTTTTCTGCTGATATCTTAGGAAGCAAAATTATAAATTCTTCTCCTCCATAACGTGCTGCCGTATCATTATCTCTGATATTTTCTTTTGTAATAACTGCCACTTTATTGATCACTTTATCTCCGATAATATGACCAAATGAATCATTTATGTGCTTAAACAAATCAATGTCAAACATAATTACAGACAATGGGTATAGCTTCTCAGAAGCAACTATAATTTCATCTTTTATTATATTATTGAAATATGACCTGTTATAAAGACCTGTAAGTGAATCAGTTATAACCTGCATTTTTAATTCATCTTTACTATTTTGCAAAGCTAATTCAGCTTTTTTACGAATAGCAATTTCTTTTTGCAAATTCTCATTAGCTTCAATTAGTTCTGTTTTCTTGTTTACAAGCTCTCTCAAAGTCATTTCAAGCTGTCTTACCATAGAATTAAACGACTGAGAAAATTCACCCATGAACTCTATTCGCTGAGTAAAATCTCCAGAAGAAATCATTTTTGTCTGCCACGTCATATGCTTGAAATTTGCTTGTAGCGCTTTTAATGTTCCTGCTGTATATCCCTCAAAAGGAATCTTTTTTGAAAGATCACCATTTGATGTAGCATATAAAAAATCCCTCAGTAAATTAAGATTAATATAAAGTTTTCTAAATGCTTCAATATTTTCATAATATTCAGGAATATTAGGAGGGGTTGAAAATATCATAAGTTCAAACAAAAACTTTGAAATCTCTTCTACTACTTTATTCTTATCATCAGACATAATTTAATCAACTCAATTATATAAATAATTATATTATTTAATGATTTCTGCCTTAAATCTACAAGTTCTATCACCAGTACACCAGCAGTCGATTTCTTTAACATTAAATTCTTTTCCCATAAAGCCTTCAAAAAGTCCGGCTATAAAACCTTCATCATATATACAAATCTCATAACCTGATTCAGGCAAACCAGAACAATCAAGATCTTCAGAAATATTCAGTACAAATATTCCATTATCTATATCAGCTTCTTCAATGCGAAGTATACCTATTCCCATTTTACGGAGTTCTTTTTGAAGATCCTTCACAAACATATTAAAACCACTAACATTATTAAAGACATGCTTATAAAATTCAGAACCAGCTAATTTACCTGCTTCATAGAATATCTGGTCAGTATCTTCTTTTCCGTGGCGTTTTTCCATTATATCTCTAAAAGTAAACTGTAAAAGACGATACACTTCAATACGTAAATTTGGGCCAAGGTTTGGACGACAATTTTCAATATCTCCTAATAGATTCCATGAAAATTTGTACTTTCTATCTGTCATATTTTCCCCTTCCACAATAAATTATTATTTTGTATCTAACTATTACTCAAAAATAGTATTTCAATATTATAATCGGAAAAATATATTAATATCTAAACATTAAAATTTAATATATTGATTTTAAAATACAAATCACTAATGTCACAGGCAAATTTTATCATTGGATATTTACCAATTGATAAAAATTGGGCAAATCTTCTTTTCCAATTTATAGCAAAATATTATGAAAAGAACTCTACAATAATTACTACAAATCATTTTTTTAGTAGATAGGGAGATGTTTTTTCAGATCCAGTTTTAGCAAATGCAATGCTTGATAGATTAATACATCACTCTCATGTAGTTAAAATATCAGGGCCTTCTTATAGTATGAACATAATTCTTCCATATATATGTTACATATACACACTACATTTCTGAATAGTTTTGGACTTTAATTTGTTGCACAATCCTATCCAGTGCAGTTTTGCCTAATGTAATTTATGTCCGTTAGACCAGAAATTTGCCTCCAACTTCCTTCAGATTCCACTTTGCAGTGGACATCCTTGCTCTTGACTATATACTTGGCACTATTAACCCGTTCATAAGTTTTAAGTTTATCATTCCATTTATTCAATTTAAATTCATTACCATATTTTTTTACTTGTGTCATTTCTAATCCTTCTTCTTCTCCCATATCAAATGCCAGTCCCCAATAACTTTCTTCCTCTTTATCTCCAAAACCATACATAACTCGAGTTTCTATACCTT
>JBDMZA010000764.1:0-8973 GCA_039770155.1 Clostridiales bacterium | reverse complement strand
CTATACTATCATCTTTTGCATTAGGTCTTACACGAAGATATCTTACAATAACATCATTTGCATCAATAGAAAGTTTTCCTTTTATACAAATACCATCGCCTGGAGCTGTTTGTCCGGCTATTGTGATTTTATCATTTTTAACCTTAAAATCTCCTGTTATAGTACCTGCAACTCTAAAAACAACTGTTATTGGTCCTTTTTCTCCAAGTGCTGCTCCTAAACTTCCTGCACCAGTAGCTTTTAAAGTGGTTACTTCATACACTTTTCCACCACGTCCACCAACGGTATTTTTTCCATATCCTTCTGCTCCTGGAAATGAAACCAAACCTTCTTTGTCATCTGCGAATACATCAACTAACATAAATGAAAATAAAATTGTTGTTATTAATACAACAGCCATAAACTTTTTCAAAATAATACCCTCCCTCTTAAATTTTGGAATAGTAAAAATTCATCACTTTATTATAAAATTCCGCAGGGTTTTGGAATTTTTCAATTGAAAATACATATTGAATTTTGCCTATTCCTTAAACAAATAAAAATTTTTTTCAAAATTTATTTCAGATGAATCATAAAATATAAAATATATTTTAGAGGTTGTCATTTTATAAGACTTACTACTTGATATGTTGGGCAACCACCAACATATTAGTATGAATAATTTAACTAAGTAAATACTACGTTTTTTTAACCCTCCTTAAACTTTTTATTAGTTTTGTATAATAAAAAAAATAAAAAAATAATAATAAATATAATATATATATTATGTTTATATACATTATATATATATTCCTATAAAAAATATATTTTTAGAACATATTTCCCAATAATGTAAAAGACTTTTCGTTGAGAACTATGCA
This sequence comes from Clostridiales bacterium, assembly GCA_039770155.1. Lineage (GTDB taxonomy): Bacteria > Bacillota > Clostridia > Acetivibrionales > JBDMZA01 > JBDMZA01. Next base: position 8,113 of record JBDMZA010000764.1, on the reverse strand, counting down.
TAAACAAAAATCTTGGGAAATAATATTATTTTACAAAACTTAGAAGTTATAGTTTGTTTTTTTGTAGTTAAAAAATCTTCCATTTAAAAAGAGTATATTTTTACTCTGAATATTGTATTTGTTGAAAAGTTTACAATTAAAAGTTAGATTCAATATTAAGTTTTTATATTTTAAATCCGATAAAAATACTGTCCAATTTCTTAATTTAAGCAAAAACTTGTTAAAAATCTTTTTGCTAGTATAGATGTAAATGCTAGTTTAATCTTTTGGAGATTGTGAGTTCCTCATTAATAATCAAATGTTTGAAATTAATAAATTAAAGGAGAATTTAACTATGAAAAAAGTATTGTTATTAATTTTAGTACTATCTATTAGCTTTATCTATGTAGGTTGTTCAAAAGATTCAGGAGAAGAAAAAAATAGTAATTCAGTAGTTGAGAATGAATCAAAAGAATCAGGTTCAAAAGAAAATTTGAAAAGGATTGGATTGGTTTTAAAACAAAAAGGAGATGTATTTAATCAAGTTATAAAAAATACAATAGTTGAAAAATTTGATGGGAAAGAATATGAAATAGTTGTAACAGAAGCAAATGAGTTAGATACATTAGTAGAAGAACAAATAGAAAATATTGACTATTTAGTTTCGCAAGGTGTTGATGGTATGATTATTACACCAGGACATAATACAGATTTAATACCATCTCTTAAAAAAGCTCAAGACAAAGGTATTAAGATGATATTGGTAGATTCTCAAATTGATGTTGAAAAAGCAAAAAGTGAAGGTCTTGAAACTTTGCCATTAGTAACAGTAGATAACTATAATACAGCTTATAAATCAGTAAAAAAAGCTATTGAAGAAATTGATATAGAAGTTGAAGCACTTATAATTACAGGTCCAGCTGAAGCTTTAAATGCACAACAAAGAAGAGATGGAGCTAAAAAAGCAATTGAAGAAAATGAAAAAATTAAGATAGTTACTGAGGAAGACGGTTCATGGGAACTTGAAAAAGGATACAAGATAACTAAAGAGCAATTTGAAAAAAATTCAAATATAAAGGTTGTTGTTGCAGCAAATGATCAAATGGCACTTGGAGCACTTCAGTACATTAAAGAAAAAAATATAGCAGATGTTAAAATTATTGGTTTTGATGCCATAGAAAATGCAGTGGAAGCAGTAAATAATGGAGAAATGACTTTGACAGTAGAGCAAGATGCAGAAACTTATGGAATAAAGGCAGTTGAAGAACTAGGTAAAATATTAAATGGAGATGATATAGGAGAAGAAATTTTAGTTGAAGCTACAATTATAACAAAGGAATAATTTTATTTAAGTTGAAATATATTTATAGCATGTTATAAGTTTAGGAAGAGTAAAACTTAAAAAACGTTAAATGAAATACTATCCAAACTGAATAACATGCTATAAGTATAACTTAGGGATAGCCAAAAAATAAACTCTAATTTTCGAGTATGAATTCAATAGTATTTTTTAGATTTTCCTTAGTATGTTCTGATTTAATAATTCAAATGCGAATAGATTTTTAACAAAAAATTGTATATTTTTTGATTTAAAACAAAGGAGTGCTAAAACTGTGATGAATACTTTAAAATCAAAATTACTTATTGGTGTTTCTGTCCTTATAGTTTTTATGTTAGTTATTAGTGGAGTATTCATAATCCAGATACGAAATATGAGAAGTCAATTCATCGTATTAACTAGTAATAATTTATTAGAAAATAACATAAAAGATATTAGTGAAGAAATGGTTGAAATTTTAACAAAACTACGTGTCAAATATGATGAAAAATATATAAATTCAATTTCTGAAGGAGCTAAAGAGCTAGATAGTGTTTTGGAAAAATTAGATGAGAATATTAAATATAATAAGAGTATTGTTGTATATAAAGGTCTTAAGCATATGACAGATAATCATAAAGAAATTATGTTTAAAGCTCGTGAAGCATTTAAAGAAAAAAATCTTGTTGAAGCAACTAAACAATATGAGGAAGCTATTAAAAATAAATCTCATATTGAAAGAGAGACTAACAAATTAATAAGTTTGGAATTAGAGTATTTAAAGATATCTCAGGATGAGTTAAATAAAAAAATCACTACTATTATAATTATTTCAATAATTTTAATGATAATTTTAAGTGGAACAATACTTGTCATAGCAACAATTTTTTCAACTAGATTAACAAAAAATTTAACTTATATAGTTAAAGATGCAAAAAAGATTTCAGATGGCAATCTAAAGATTGATAAACGAGAAATAAATAGTAATGATGAAATCGGTGAATTAGCAGGAGCATTTTATGCAATGGTTGATTCCTTAAAGACTATTATTTCAGAGGTCGGGAAAAATAGCAATAAAGTTTTTGAAGCATCAGATATTTTAAATAGAAATGCTGAACAGAGTAATCTTGCTAATGATACAATATGTAAAGCTGTTGAAAAAACAAATGATGTTGCTATAAATCAAAAAGATTTTGTAAATACTGAAGTATCAAAAATATGCAATTTGATTGAAGAAATTTCTACTGTAGGTGAAAATGTAATGAAAATGACGGATAAAATTGAAATTGCTCAAAACACTATGAAAACTGCTAAGGATAATATTCAAGAAATTGTTTCTCAAGTAGATTATATAAATGAAATTATGATTGAATTCAAAAATAAGGTAGATATACTAAATGAAAATTCGAAACAAATTAGTAAAATATTAAATTTAATTCAAAATATAACAAAACAAACAAATTTATTATCATTAAATGCAAGTATAGAAGCTGCAAAGGCTGGTGAATTTGGAGAAAGTTTTAAAGTTGTTGCTAATGAAGTTAGAAAATTTTCTGCAAAATCATCTGATGCTGGAAATGAGATTAAAAATACTGTTAAAAAAATGCAAGACTCTGTTATAGTAATTAACGATAGTATAAATGGTGGAATAAATGAAGTAACTAGAAGTAGTAAGCTAGTATATTCGTCAATTGACCATTTTAAGGAGATTGAGAATTCGAATTTAGTTGTTATAAACGGAACAAAAACCATATTTAAATCTATAAAAGATTTATCAGATAAAGTTAATTTTTTAAATGATGATTTTAATTCCTTATCAAAATTAAGTGTTGAACTTACTACTCAATGTGAAGAATCTTCTGCAGTAACTGAAGAGCAAACTGCTAGTATTGATGAAATACATATATCCTCAATTAAATTAAAAGAAATGGCTACAAGTTTAAATAAAGTAATTGAAAGTTTTAGTTTGTAGATAAAAATAGAATAATTATGCTGCCAAGAAAATGAATTTTATTACATATACATAAAACTCAACATGGATTTCCAATCAAGTTTATATATATTAATTAAAATGTTAAATTTAAGTTTAAATTTAACATTATATTTATATTTTATTTTTTGATAATCCTGAATTCATACTTTCCCACATACTATAGTATTTACTCATATTCATCATAAGTTCTTCATGAGATCCGCATTCTAATATTCTACCTTTTTCCATTACAAAAATTTTATCACATCGTGATATGGTTGTTAGTCTATGTGCAATAATTATTGAAGTAGTATATTTAAATTCATAAAAAATTGATTTTACTATAGCACTTTCAGTTTCAGAATCCAAATTACTTGTTGCTTCATCTAATATCATAATTTCAGGATCTCTCATTAGTACTCTAGCTATTGATAATCTCTGTCTTTGACCACCTGATAAACTTGAACCATTTTCAGCCAATATTGTTTTATCTTTTAAATACAATTCATCTATAAATTCATTACATTTAGTAATTTCCAAAATTCTCTTGTAATTAATATCTGTTACATCAAAACCCAATTTTAAATTTTCCTCAATTGACTTACTAAATAAAAAAATATTTTGTGAAACATATGCCACTTTTTCTCTTAGATACTTGTATGATATATCATTTGTATCAATATTATTTATTTTTATATTTCCTTCATTTGGATAATAAAAAGCCATTATTAATTTTGCTAATGTGGTTTTACCTGAACCACTTTCTCCAACAATTGCAATTTTCTCACCTCTATTTACATTTATATTTATATTATTCAAAATGTTTCTTCCCATTCCATATTTGAAATTGAGGTTTTTAATGCTTATTATTTCGTTTTTTAAATCAAATTTGTTTATTTTTGCTTCTTTTTCTAAATCCAATTCAAGAATCTCACCTAATCTATCAGCAGCTACAACTGCTGATTGAATTTTTGTTTGTAAATCTATCATATTAGAAACAGGGTCCAAAAAATATACAACAAGAGCATTATATGTAAATAATTCTCCTATTGTCATATCTCCTTTTATTATAAAATATGCACCTACCCATAAAATAACAATTGTTCCAGTTATTTTTATAAAAGAAATCAAAGAACTTTGAATTACTCTAACATTAGAAATATTAAAAATTATTTTTAGTAACTTTTTTAATTTTGCACTTATTTCATTTGAAAAATATTCTTGAGTATTTGTTGCTTTTATTGTTTCAATACCACTTACAGATTCAACAAGTATAGAAGTTAGTTTTGAATTTTGTTCCATTTGTTCTCTATTTAATTTTTGGAATGGTTTTAAGAAAATATATACAGCTGCTGCATATAATAAAACCATGGATAAAGAGACCAAAAATAAGAATATATTTTGATTAATTAAAATCAATGCACCACATATAACCATTAGAATATCAATCATAATTGATAGTGTTGCTCCAGAAATAGCATCTCTTACAAGAAATGCATCTTTAAACCTTGAAATTATTTCTCCTGTTTTTCGTGTTTCAAAAAAACTAACAGGTAAATACATTATATGTTTATAATAATCCAAAACTAACTTCATATCAATATTTTGTCCCATATATACAAGTAAACGTGTTCTAAATATATTTAATAAAATTTTCAAGACATTCAACAGTATGAATCCAACAGATAAATAAGTTAATGTTTCAAGCTTTCCTTTTGGAAGAACTATATCAACTAATATTTTATAAAAATATGCTCCTGAAATACCACACCCAGTATATATAAGAGATAACAAAAATATTTTCTTTAACAGTTTCTTTTGTGTTTTTATTATTAGAAAAAACTTTTTAAAAAAATTTTGAGTCAAATCTCCCTTAATGAAATTTTCTCCTTTTTCTGCTGTAATAACAACATTTGTCCATTTCTCTAAAAAAACTTCTGGTTTTAATTTCAAAATTCCCTCTGCTGGATCTGAAACTATAACTTCATCATTTGTTATTTTATATACAACTACATAATGTAAAAACTCATTATTTCTAATGATATGAAAAATAGCTGGCAGTTGATTAAATTTATAAAACTCTTCTTTTGTTAATTTAATTCCCTCAGATTCAAAGCCTATTCTATCCAGAGTATATATTAAACTCAATCCATTATTACCATTCTTATCAGTTCCAGACATTTCTCTTAATTTAGCTACAGAAACTTTTAAGCCATAATGTTTAGCTATAGTAGCGATACAAACTACTCCACAATCACTATCATCATATTGTTCTATATATGAATATCTTTTTTTAAAAATTTAACTCAACCCCTACTCTTTACCTCTAACAATCTATTATAGAATGTATCTACTTTTTCTTCAAATTCATTACTTTTATCTATTCCTTTTTTCAAAATAGATATTGACTCATCAATAAGATTATTTTCATAGTAAACAACAGCTAAATCATAATATGGATCCATAAAATCAGTTTTTGTTAATTCAATAGATTTTTTCAAATAATTAATCCCTTCTTCAACATAACCAGTTTTAGATAAGCACAATCCCATACCTTTATTTGCATACACATCATTTGGATTTTTTAATAATATTTTTTGATTTGCAAATTTTGATACTTCATAGTTCTCAAGCATAAAATTAACATATCCAGACAAACTTAAAGTTTTTTTATAATTTTCATCCTTTTCAATAATATTTTTTAAACAAATTTCAGCAAGTTGAAAATTATTTTTTTCTATAAACAACTCAGCTTTTTCATATAAATCTTCTAAACTGTCATCTTCTAATTGTTTTTCTGCAATTTTGAAGGAATAATTATATGAGCAATACTCATTTTCTCCATTTATATCTCTTGTCATTGTTACTCTAGTGTTAGCACAACCACCTAAACATTTTGAACCATATCCACATTTTTTACAAAAACCTTTTAAATTTTCTTTCTTTAAATTCCTATTCCATTGAAATGATTTTTCGCTTTCCCAGATTTCTTTAATTGGTGTTTTTCTTATATTTCCTTCAATATATTCTTTATCTCTTACTGATGTGCAACCTATAATATCACCATTATGTAGTATACCGAGACTATACTTTCCAGCATTACAACCTTGCCAACTGTAAAAGTTGTTTTTTTTATCTTTTGCTCTTATTTCAATTTCTTTATTATTAAAATAACCGAGACAATCTGCTAATCTAACATTCACTTTATTTTCAGCATTTTTCATCGCATTGTATGCAAAATCAATAATTTCATCAACATCTGCTGGTCCCATCAACAAATCTTTATTGTCTAAAGTATTTCCCATTGGTAAAATTATTTGAAGTTGCCAACCACTAATTCTCTTTTTATTCAAAATTTTAAGAATCTCAGTTAACTCATTTATGTTTTTTCTATTTACTGTTGTTATAATTGAAGGATGTACAGTACTTCCTTTAAATAAATCCAATGCACTCATAATTCTGTCATAGGAGCCTTCTCTTCTAATTGCATCATGAGTATCTTTTAATCCATCTAAACTTATTGCAATTGTGTTAACATGTGCTTTTTCAGCTCTTTCTATAGTTTCTTTTGTAAACAACCATCCATTTGTAATAATGTTAGGTATAATACCATTATCATATAAAGCTTTTGCTATAATATCCCAATCTTTTCGAATTGTAGGTTCTCCTCCTGATAGAGTTAACCATTTGAAACCAAGAATACCTAAATCTTTTGCCAAACTTACAGCTTCGTTTGTTGTAAGTTCTCCTTCTAAAGCATTTTCACATGATGATCCACAATGCATACATCTTAAATTACATCCCATTGTAATTTCCCAAACACCTGTCACAGGTTTATATTCCATTTATTACCTCCTGAATTTAGGTATTGTCAATCTTACAAAATTCAATCAAAAAATTTTAGACAACTTAAAAAATAATATTTGCTATTCAAATTTTTATTTAGTCTTGTTGACAATTACCTTGAAATAAAATATGTGTTTTAGATTTTAAGTAAATTTAAAAATAAATTATTCAACAATAATAAAATCATTGAAGAAAAAAATTGTTATTTTATTTTGTTTAATCTAAAACACACAAAATACACTAATTACTAAAAAATAGGCTAATAATAAATTAGATTTTTCGATTGATAAATTCCAGTGTTTTGGGAAATTTTCAGAGAAAAGAATTCTAATTTATTTTTAATTTTGCCTAAGATCAAATACGATTATTATTATTCTATTTCAGTTTCACCATCAGATACTGGCGGAATACCGTATTTTAGTGTTGGTTCAATGCCGTATAATGGTTGAATACCGTATTCAGGTACTGGTACAACATCATCATTACACGGATTATCTCCACCAAATCTTTTACCGCCTCTACCGAATCTTCTACCGCCTGTTAAATCCATTAACTCTTCAACAGACATTTTTTTACCAATATCATTCTTCTTCAAAATAAAATACCTCCTTCTAAAATTGATAATAATACTGCTTCTTAAACCATTTTATTTATACAAAGATTTATTGTCAATATATAGTATAATAGACTATGTGTTTATATAGTCTATTATACTATTGAAAATTTAATTTAATGATTACTATACTAATTAGATATTATTCTATGACTTTCTTTTTTATAAAAAGACAACTTGAATGTAAAATAATAGCAAATGTTACATGTTAATGTTATTATAACTTGTTTAACCACCTACTTTATTTGTTTAGATAATAAATATTACTATTAAATTTATATTATTTCAATTTATAATCAACTTTTATTATAAGTGATATTAATAGTATGGAGATTTTATTTTTGGATTTTACCTAAAAGCTATTTATGAAAATAAAAGGGATTAT
>JBDMZA010000763.1:0-3643 GCA_039770155.1 Clostridiales bacterium | reverse complement strand
CAAATTCATTCTCGAGAATGTGGATTTATTTTTTGGTTATCTCTTAGAAGAATCGTATTATAATTAAATATACAATCCTTTTGGGCATTGTTAATGCAGTTGAAAAACTTTTATAGGTATGTTCAACTGCCTGATTTATATCTTTTATAAAATTAGAACTACAAGGAAAGAGCTATGTATACTTCCTCAAGTTCTTTTTTTGTATCCAGTTCTAATTCTTTTTTTCTTTTTGCCTTTTGTTTATCGATTTTCTTTTTATTCTCAGTCATTAGGCTTTCAACATTAAAATATTTGCTTATTGGCTCACTATAATATTTCTTATATTTTATTATTTGAGTTTTACCAATTTCACAGCAATCGCAATGAAGAGCATAATCATATGGAGTTTTTTTCTCATTCAAATTTTTATAAACTCTCAAAATTTCATATCCACGATTATTACAAACATAGCAATAAGGCTGTTTAATGTTTTTATCTTGAATAAATGTTTTGTAAATTGAAAAAAACTGCGGTAATGTTGGCATACAGTTTTCATAAATTTTATCTGCTTTTAATTTTTTGATTGCTTTTTGTACAGCTAATTCATTTAACTTTTCAAATTCTTCTAGCCATATAGCTAATTGTTCATCAGTTAAATTTTTATTATATAAACTAGTTATTTTTGTTAAACATTTATATGCTAAATCATGATTCAATCTGGATCACCTTCCTTATTTTTTTTGCATAATGCAATAATCCTCTCTTTTTTTAATTCTGCTGCCGTTTTATGTTTTTCTTGTTTGGGAGTATTATTTTTGTATTCATCATCAGTCCATTCAACATACCTTCCATTAAAAAAAGTTGAACCATCAAGTACTTCCTTCCATCCCTCATTGATTTTTAGTTCAGGATCACTTTTATATCTCTTAATACATCTTATGAATTCCTCACCAAGTCTATATATTTTCTTTTTCTGATTTTTTAATATTTTTGATTTACCTACTTTTTTAGGATACAAACTCCATGCTTTTTTAAAGAATTTTTCTACTGATTCAAGAGAGAAAGGTTCATCATTAGATGAACATAAATGTTTTTCTTTTAATTCTTTTTTGCTCTTCTCTCTCTCTTTATCTAACTCTAACTCTATCTCTAACTCTATCTCTCTCTCTGGTGGAAAATGTCCGGGACATTCTTGGGACAATGTCCCACTTTTTAAAAGCTTTTTATTTTCCTCAATTTTTTTTCTATATCTTGCTTTTCTTTCTGATTCGGAACTTCCACGACCTATAAGAGACTGAATATCAGACATGTAAATCGCTCCATTGTCTAAAACTTCGATTAATTCTAAATCTCTAAATATTTTCAAAGCTTTTTCTACAACTCCAACACTATGTCTTACTACTTGAGACAAAAACACTGAATTATAGGGAATTTTATCTCTTAACATTAATTTACCTTCTGACTTTAAACTTCTTAAATATAATTTCATTAATATGTCTGAATACAAGTAACCATCAGTTTGTCCTTGAAGTATAATTAATTCTTCTGATTCGTAAAAATTTTCTTTGACTTTTAGATAATAGTATTTTTTATTATCTGACAAAATCATCACCACCAACATCTTTTATTTGACAGAATTGTCTTAAATAATTTAGGTTCTCCTTAGCTAAATTTTTCAATTAATTTATTTTGGATATATCTAATATTTCAAAAATTTATTGTTCCTCAGTAATTAAATATTTAGAAACTATTATTTTTTAATATTTTGAAATCCAGTATTTTCATTGCGTTGCTCTGATTTGTTTTCCTACAGATACCATAATAATAAATGTTTTTCACTTATCAATTTGTAAAACTCAGATTATTCATTGCGTTGCATTAATTTTATTTTCGTATACATCTTAATAAGCGGAATTTTTCAATTATATTTTCTATGCTTTAGATTTTATATTGCGTTGCTCTCTTTAAATATTTGTTATCTCATCAATCCAATTACTATATCCTTTAGTTTTAAAAACTGAAAAATTTCTATGTGGAGCATTTATATATTTATCAATCCAATAATCGACTATATAATTTTTAACAACTAATTTTTTACTTATATAACTTTTTGGACATTTTTCTAAAAACATTTTTACTACTATATCTTTTTTTTCTCTTTTTATTTTCATATATTCATTTATCCAAATATTTATTAAGACCATTTTTGTATTTGTTATCTCAGATATAGTTTTTTTATCATATCCTGTGATAAACATTTTTAAAGCCTTATCTTTTATGTTGTATACAATCCATTTGTCCAATAAATTCATACTTAAATGAAGTTGCTTACATATTGTACCCTTCTTCATTCCTGCATTAAACATTTTTATAGCCTTTTTGTTTTTTTGAAAATTTGATAATTTCAAAATCCTGACCTCCAATAAAAAAAATTAAGATCCCTCAAACTAGGGAATAACTAAAAATTAGCTTTATCTAAAAATTGCCTAAAACACTGCAATTTATCAATTGAAAATGTGAAATTATTTTTAGCTTATTCCTAAATAAAATAAATTTGCTGTATCTATTACTGTATAAACTCAATTTATTACTGTAGGGACTAGTATATGATATCGTTCATATATGGATAAAACTAACTCCAAGATTCCTTCAAGCCGTTTATCAAATCAATGATAAACAATCCCTTTAATCAATATTTAATTTTCAAGGTACAAAACATTTAGAAATTAGTGTTATAATTATTGAAATTTTTTTAAGATAGGACTTAGAAATGATAAATCCTTCCCTAAAATTTATTGTCATTTAAGGAAGGTTCATATTATAATTAATATGATAGTTCCTTAAAGAACTTTCGTGTGGTAGTAGTATCTCAGACTTTGGACGGTGGGAGATACTACTTTTATTATGTTTTAATTTCTAAATTATTAATCATATCAAAGACACTTATGCAATCATTGTTATTTATTTATATTTTATTTATTCCTTCTATTAATAATACTTTATAGATATCAGTGTATTTTTATATGACAACTTTCATATCTTTATGATGTAATTTTAATTTATTAAAAGTCATAAGTCAATAAACCAAATGCTTGTTTTTTTGTCATATATTCTATTTACCTTTAAATATCTATTACTTTCTTTTCTTTATATCAATTAATACGATCAATATTTTTTCCATATAACAAAATTTAAAAGATGACTTTCGTGTCATAAATACAAAAAAAAAATATAAAAGAGCCTCTTTGAAAAGACTCTTTTATTTACATATTTTATATTCTATTTCATAAATTACTCATTGTTTAGAAGATAATCAATACTGACATTATAATGTGAAGCAATTTTCTTTAATATCTTAAAACTAGGTTCATTTCTACCTAATTCATAACCACCTATGGTTTGTCTACTTACACCAATACTTTTTGCCAATTCAGTTTGAAGTTCTCCTTTTGATTCTCTTAAAAATTTTAAATTTTTTGAAAAATTTATTTCTTCTTTTTTTCTCTTAATATTTCTTATCTGATCAATAGATTTAAGTGCTGATTCTACTCTAACAATTATTTCATCATAATTTTGAGGTTTCTTTTCACAATAATCTTGGATGTCCATTTCTTCTAAAGCCTTTAATGCAGGAACATCTTTTGAAAATCCAGTAAGAACTATT
>JBDMZA010000762.1:0-2880 GCA_039770155.1 Clostridiales bacterium | reverse complement strand
TTTGAATTTATATTTACAGAGTGCATAGTATCTTATATGTACTCTATTTAATTTTATTTTTAAGACGGATATGAATTCTTTCAGTAATAAAAATTAAAAATAAGTGTTTTAAAAAAACCTAAAAAAATAATATTATTTTTTAGGTTTTTATTTTTTTAGCTTATTATTATTATTCTAGGGTTTTCTATATATTTTATACAGTGGATTTAAAAGAATCTGTTATATTTTCAATTATATCAGGCAATACAGCATACATTACGCCACCAGCTATGACTATTAATATGAATATAATAAGATTAAAAACAAATAAAGCTCTTAAGTAATTTTTCTTACTTGTATTAACATCTGAACCAAATACCCATATAAGGAAAAATATAAAATTTACAAGAGGTATCATAAGTATTATAAACGTTTTCATCCAATCACCGAAACTCATTGGCTTATTTCTGAAATCTTCCATAAACACACTCCTTAAATAAATATAATGACTATTGTTAAATTATAATTTAAAATATAAGTTTTGTCCATATTATTTGATTTATTATGGAAATAGTGATAGATTATTTTGCAATTATAGGAAGTAATAAAGCATAATCAAAAATTTTATAAGACAATTTTTTTTCTGAAAATATCTATGGTTTAACGAATTTTCAAAAAAAGTTGACTAGTTTATTTTTTGATTATGCCTAAATATCTAAAAAAATTCTGTGTTATTTTTTGATTCTGTTCTATAAGATTAATTTATGTTAAAGAGTATTAAAAAAGTAAACTAATTTTTGGTAAAATATGACGAAGTAAAATAAAATGTAAAAAATTATCTCAATAGCAATAATTATTATTGAAATTATATGCTATTTTGTTGTATAATTAATACATAAGTAGTTAATTTTAATTACTTACTTTACATATATATAACAACTTATAGATTATATAGTTTTAAGGATAAAAAATACCTTTTTTATTATACCCAACTCATTAACTATAACTATCTTTAACATATAAAAACTTTTATTTATTTAAAATTATCAATAATAGTACTAATATAATTAGAATATATTTGATTAGAAGAAAATTCAGGTAGTATTATTAGATTTTGATTCTGCATTAAATAAAATTTTAAAAAAGGAGGGATGAGAAATGAATAGAATTGAAGATATAAAAAACCACTACAGAACTTTTGTAAATGATTTTATAAGTAAAACATGGGGATCACAAATAATAGTATCAAGAGGAAAAGTTTTTAATGCAAATAGACTTGAAGGATATGTAGTTGTAGATGACGAAGATGAAGTAAAAGGTATATTAACTTATTGTACAGCGCGCCACAAATGTGAAATTGTTTCATTAAATAGTTTACTAGAAAATGAAGGAATTGGAAGCAGCTTAATTGAACATCTGGAAAAATATGCTAAAAGTAAAAAGTGCAAAAAAATAACTGTATTTATAACAAATGATAATATGCATGCTTTTGGTTTTTATCAAAAGAAAGGATATAATATGAAAGCATTACATAGAAATTCAGTTATTGATTCCAGAAAAATTAAACCTCAAATACCACTAATTGGCTATAATGACATTGCAGTTTTACATGAAGTCGAATTTGAAAAAGCTCTGAAATGATATTTTTTGAATATTTAATTTATGAATCTTGTGTAATATTGAATTTATATAACAAAAAAGTCTCATATACAAGATATTGTATATCCTGTATATGAAACTATAATATTAATCTATAATATTAATATATACAAGTTTCTTATTTTTTTGTCTATAAATCTTTTTAAGGTAATCTAGTATAACCCATTAAATATTTATCACATTCTCTTGCTGCTGATCTTCCCTCATTAATTGCCCATACTACCAGGCTTTGACCTCTTCTCATATCTCCAGCTGTAAATACTCCTTCAATATTTGTATTAAATTTTCCATATTCAGCTTTTGCATTTGATCTTGAATCTTTATCAATTTGTAGTTCATCTAAAATTGTACTTTCAGGTCCTAAAAATCCCATTGATAAGAGAACTAATTGACATGGCCAGATTTTTTCAGTACCTGGTATTTCAACAGGCATAAAACGACCTTTATCATCTTTTTCCCATTTGATTTTGACAGTGTGTACTTCTTTTAAATTGCCTTTTTCATCAGGAACAAATTTTTTGGTCATAATTAAGTATTCTCTAGGGTCATTTCCATATAATGCTTTAGCTTCTTCTTGACCATAATCTAATTTGTATACCTTTGGCCATTCAGGCCAGGGATTGTCATTTGATCTTTCATCCACAGGGCGAGGCATTATTTCAAATTGTACAACACTTTTACATTTATGTCTTATTGAAGTTGCAACACAGTCAGTACCTGTGTCACCACCACCTATGACAATTACATCTTTATGATTTGCATTTATAAATTGTTTGTCTTTTAATTCAGAATCTAATAAGCTTTTTGTGTTTTTATGTAAAAACTCCATTGCAAAATGGATACCTTTTGATTCTCTACCTTCTGCCATTAGGTCTCTTGGCTTTGTTGCACCGCCACATAAAATAACAGAATCAAAATCATTTTTTAATTGTTTAGCAGATATATCTACGCCAATTTCAGTATTTACAATGAATTTAATGCCTTCTTCTTTCATTAAATTGACTCGTCTTTCGACTACCGATTTATCAAGTTTCATATTTGGAATTCCATACATTAAAAGACCACCAATTCTATCCGACCTTTCATAAACAGTAACTTCGTGACCTGCTCTGTTTAATTGTTGTGCAGTTGCAAGACCAGAGGGACCTGATCCTACAACGGCAATTTTTTTGCCTGTTCTTACTGCTGGTGGCTCTGGTTTAACCCAACCCATTGCAAAAGCCTTATCTATAATATTACATT
>JBDMZA010000761.1:0-4432 GCA_039770155.1 Clostridiales bacterium | reverse complement strand
TGCAAATTCAATTTGTCTTGGTAATTTTTCTTCTAAATTTAACTCTTTCAATATCCAGTCATAAAGAGGTCTATGATCCTCAAATTCTAAAGAACAGAGAGAATGAGATATACCTTCCAAATAATCTGAAATAGGATGGGTAAAATCATACATCGGATAAATACACCATTCATTGCCTGTTTTATGATGATTTGCTCTCATAATCCTATATATAACAGGGTCTCTCATATTTAAATTTGGAGATTCCATATCAATTTTAGCTCTTAAAACCTTTGAACCATCTAAAAAAACTCCTTCTCTCATTTTTTTAAATAAATCTAAATTTTCTTCAATACTTCTATCTCTATAAGGACTATTTCTACCTGGCTCTTTTAAAGTTCCTCTATAATTTCTTATTTCTGTTGCATCCAACTCACAAACAAATGCTTTTCCATTTTTTATTAAACTAACTGCATATTCATAAATTTTATCAAAATATGAAGAAGCATAAAACAATCTATCTTCCCAGTCTGCTCCAAGCCATTTAATATCCTCTTTTATAGCCTCAACATATCTGCTTTCTTCCTTGGTTGGATTTGTATCATCAAATCGAAGATTAAATTTTCCACCATATTTCACAGCAGTACTATAATTTATGAAAATTGCTTTTGCATGCCCTATATGTAATAAACCGTTTGGCTCAGGTGGAAACCTAGTATGTATATTTTCATAGACTTTATTTTCTAAATCCTTATCAATTTCATCATGTATAAAATTAGCATTATTTGAAACCTCATTATTATTACTCATATTATGTCATCCCTTTATATAATTTTTTAATTTATCTATGCCAAACTTAATTCTCATAATACTTTCTTCTTTTCCCAAAATTTCTGCAACATCTATAGCTCCACCTGGTGAAACCTTTTTACCAGTTAACGCTGTTCTAACTGGCCATAATAACTGTCCATTTTTAATGCCCAAGGTTTTGACTGTTTTGATCAACTCTTCATAAATGCTGTTATGCTCCCAATTATCTAATTTTTTAAAACAATCTAATGCATTTTCAAGCCCTGAAATAGAATTTTCATAATTTGTTTTCATTTTTTTATGAATATAAATATCAACACTGTAATCAGGTAACTTTTCTATAAAATCAATAACTTTTGATATATCAGACAATATTTCAGTTCTTGCTTGTAAAATCTTACTTACTTTCTTTATATCAATAGCTTTGTTCTTTATTATTTCTTTTATATAAGGTTCTGATACTATATAAAATTCCTCTTGGCTCATTTTTCTTAAATACTCACCATTTAACCATTTTAATTTTTCCATATCAAAAATGGCATATGACTTACTTATGCCCTTTGTTGAAAATTCTTTGATTAATTCGTCCATTGAGAAAATTTCTTTTTCTCCTCCTGGACTCCATCCAAGTAAAGCTATATAGTTAACAACAGCTTGAGGTAAAAAACCTCTTTCAATTAAATCATTAAAAGAAGCATCTCCATCACGCTTTGCAAACTTTTTAATTTGATCACCATCTTTTTTCATAATCAAAGGAACATGTATATATTGTGGTATTTCCCAACCAAAAGATTTATATAATAAATTATATTTTGGTGTAGAAGATACATATTCACTACCTCTTACAACATGTGTTATTTTCATTAAATGATCATCTATAACATTTGCAAAATTATAAGTTGGCATTCCATCTGCTTTTATTAAAATCTGATCATCCAATTCTTTATTTTCAAATTTTATTTCTCCAAAAACAACATCTTTAAAGCTTGTACTTCCTTCTTGAGGCATTTTTTGCCTGATAACATAAGGAATCTTTTTCTCTAAATTAGATCTAACTTCCTTTTCATCTAATTTTAAACAATATCTATCATATCCTGCTATTATACCTTTTTTTTCATTCTCTTCTCTTATTTTTGCAAGTCTTTCTTTTTCACAAAAACAGTAATATGCTTTTTCTTCTTTAACTAATTTTTCTGCATATTTTATATAAATTGATTTCCTTTTACTTTGTATATATGGTCCATAATCCCCTCCAATATCAGGTCCTTCATCATGAATAATATTTGCAGTCTTTAATGTTTTATATATAAATTCTGTGGCACCTTCGACATATCTTTCTTGATCAGTATCCTCTAATCGCATAATAAAACTTCCATTAAAATTTTTTGCTATTAAATATTCATACAATGCTGTTCTTAAATTTCCAATATGCATATAACCAGTGGGGCTTGGAGCATATCTTGTTCTAATATTTTTTTCTCCCATAGTACACTTCCTCACATATTTAATATATAAAGGATATCAAAATAGTGGCTCTATAATTTAGAATTTAATATTATTTTTTTGACTATCCTGTATATTTTATAATAAACAAATTAAGGCACCTGGATGCCTTAATTTGCTTATTAATATTCCTTAAACAATATTATATAGATTAATATATATTTTACAAGATTATTTATAATTTTTTGGATATCTCTAATTAGGAGAGCCTAAAAAATAATACCAAATTCTTTTTGTCTGAAATTCGTTTAAAACATGCGAATTCATACTCGAGAATTAGAGTTTATTTTTTGGCTATCCCTCAGATGAATTAACAAGTTCTTTTTTATAATATTCTTTCCATATATCATAACTCTTTCTCTTTTTACCATCTTTATCTAACATTCCAGTATTTTTCCATATTTCAAATATTTCATCTTGTTTGTCATTATTCTCTTCCATTATTTCCCACAATTCATCATAATCACGATTAACAG
This sequence comes from Clostridiales bacterium, assembly GCA_039770155.1. Classification (GTDB taxonomy): domain Bacteria; phylum Bacillota; class Clostridia; order Acetivibrionales; family JBDMZA01; genus JBDMZA01. The sequence continues at coordinate 1,664 of JBDMZA010000761.1, read as the reverse complement.
ACCAACAAATAAATCTTGCATTTTCTTTTTTAGTATTTTCTAATACAAACTTCATATAATGGCTTTGGTAGTTGCTATTCCCTTTAGCATTATATTTATCAAACTTTAAATTTTTTGCAATATAAGCTGTTTCAGTTATTGCAAATGGCTTTCTTGAGTCAAGTTCTCTTGCTTTTTTAAAATAATCATCTGGTAAAGTTTCAGGATTGTCATATTTAGAAAAAGCATAGGGAAAAGTCTCAACTGCAATATAATCTGTATATTTAATAATATTTCTCAATTTTTCTTTTTCTTTTGATTCATTTTGATAATATTTATCTAATTGAATACTAAAAATAAATTTCTTATCAGGAAATTTTTCCTTTACATTTTTATAAACTTTACTACAAAAAGTTTCAAAATCAGGCCATAATTTATTTGAATTTTCCAAAAAAACATTAACATCTGGTGCATAAACTATTACATTGGCATCTGATATTTCAGTTAGTTTTATAATATAATTTGTGTATGCTTTAATAACGACCTCATCTTTAAATTCAACATTTGAATATTTACCTGTTCTTTTTTCATGACCTAACATATTCCAATCATCTGCTACATCTTTTTTTTCTTCGTTAAATGGAGATAGATTTAGAATTATTTCTTTATTTTTGGGTATATTTTTAACAACAGAATCAATGTGCTCATTTATAGCCTCGGGAAAAGGTTTATTTTCACTTGCTTCTTCCCATGGTATTCCATTTTCTATTGGAATAGTAACAGCATCAGCGTTATTATCAACAAAATCTTTAGTATCTTTAATTGATTTTTGAGTATAATCATAGGGAAACATAGATAAACCCATTAAAAAACTTCTTTTATCAACTTTTTTATCTTGTTTTTTGTCATCTTCAAATCCAAAATTAAAATATAATAAAACACTTATAGTTATTAAAATAAGCATGACTAACTTTCTATTATTATTAAATATATTAAAGATGACTATTTTTTTACTACTGTTAAATATATTCGATATGGCTAACTTTCTATTATTATTAAATATATTCATTCAACTCCTATTATTTTAAAATTCAATCCTCTCTATTTTTTGAATACCCTGCTATTTTTTTTGTAAAAGGATTAATATACATTGTATATTTTTCATTAACCTTATTTTCTTTTATACTAAATGGTACTTTTACTAAATATCCACCATTTAAAACAGATATATTATAGTTAAAGCTTATATCTGAGTCATTCAAATCAATATCTTTGATTTTATCAATTTTTATTAGTTTAACTTTAACACCATCCCAAGATTTTTCTAAGGATTCTTTCTCTTCCTCTTTCATTTCTTTCCAAGCAATATCTTTAATTTTATTTTCATCTAAAAAAAATGTTGAAATAAATATGTAACTTAAATTAAAACTATTTGCAAATATAATAAACAAAATAAATATAATTGTTAATTTTTTCATACAACACCTTTAATTTAGAAAATTAACTTCGAAATCAATTTTCTGTACCTTTAATTATTTTAAGCACACACTAAAAAATTATAACTAAAAAAATAATATAATATTTTTTAATATTATATTATTAAACTGTATTATATTACAATATATTTATATCATCCTTTTTTATACAATAAGTAAAACTTTATACTATATTTTTATCATTTAAAT
>JBDMZA010000760.1:0-3360 GCA_039770155.1 Clostridiales bacterium | reverse complement strand
TTTTCATATAACATATTCCTACAGATATAATACATATGGTGATAATAGAGATGCAAACATTTATATAAGTATAAGTACTAATAATTTCAGATATACAAACAATTAACGAAATTGCTATTGAAATAACAACTAATAATATGTCTTTTATCAGTGTTGGTTTTTTTTCCAAAACTAGTTTCCCCCTTAATAAATATTCTACATCATTCCACACCTTATTTTACCATATTTTTTAAATATAAGATACTAAATGTAAAAAATTTAATATAACAATAATATTTTTAACTATTTAATTTAAAAATATTTTGATATTTCTCTTAATAATATTTGATATATTTTTTCTAATCTTTTATTTCTCATATATAATGATTTATACATCCAACTGTGTTTCCAATTAGGAATAAAATTTACATTAGTTTTTCTCAGTTGGTAAATCGAATTAAAATAAGTTTCATCATCATATTTATTACCAAATGGTCTTATTGTTCCAATAGTTGCTGCAGGGTGAAATCCCATTTCAATTGTAGCCAATATATCACAATTATATGGATTTTCTCCAATAACTACAAAATTGCTTTTATTAGCATCACCTTCCATAGGACCATTACCTTCTATACCATTTATTCCATCAATAATATTTAGACTTTTTGCAGAGTTATTTACTAACATATTTATAATACTTAAAATTTTTTCATGTCCATTATTAAATTTTGGATAACCTAATATTTTTCCAGGAAGAACCCCTAAAAGATTTTTACTTGAGAGTGTAACACCAAATCGTTTATGAGTTTTTGCTTTAGAAATGTTAATTACCTTATCTGCACTCAGCCAAAGTTTAGAAACAGGAATTGAATCCATCATTTTATATTCATCATAATTTAAATCAACAATTTCTACTTTATATTTTTTTGCAATTTCATACCATCCTAATCTTTTACATTCATTTTCAAAAGAATCTACATAAGCTGGTCCATCACATAAAAAAATTTTTACAGATGAATTTATTTTTCTTAAAGTTAAAAAAACATGCTCCAAAATAAAATCATTTATTTCATGATTTTTATTTCTATTACCAGTAACACTAGTTTTAATCAGTATTGTTTTTAATTTCACATTACCTGTAAAGTCATTTAACATTTTAGTTAAATATTCTTTATAACTAGCTTTATTCAAAATCTCAGAAAAATACTTCTGATTTTCAATTAATATATTCCTACAGAATTCTTCTACCGACTTTGCCCAATACATTTTATCCACTCTTATCTTTTGAATAATAAAAAACCCATTAACATTATGTTAAGTGGGTTTTTTTTTTACAACTACCAAATCAAGTACCTCCATTTGAAGAAAAAAAAGATTTCAAAAATAAGTTTTTCGGATTCAATTTGGAAATTATTGAATAAAATACCCTTCTTAACATTTGTTAGCCCTCCATATTCGATTTTTTATTAAGGAGAACCTAAAAAATAATACCAAATTCTTTTCGTCTGAAGTTCGCTTAAATTGTGCGAATTCATACTCGAAAATTTGAGTTTATTTTTTGGATATCCCTAAGTATCTTATCATTAATTTCGACATATATAAATATTATTTTATATTTATTTTATTTTTTCATATATAAATGTTCTTAAATAGATTTTTTTGGAATATTTATATATAATTTAGTATATAATAACATATCCCACACTATTTGATTGTGTACATGCTGAACACAAAAAAACAGTTCCATTATCAATGAAACTGAAAAATATAAATTTATTAAATTAGAGTTATAATTTAAATCTTAAGAAATATATAAAATTATTAAGCAAATTATATATCTCATAATTATATGTACCCCAAAATTTCTATATTAACCTAAAAACTACATTTGATATATTTATATAATATATCAAAAAATACTTTAAACTCAATTATTTTATGTTACCATTTTATTTAACCACTCCTTGTCAAAACCAATTTATAAGTGATAAAATATAAATGGGCTCTTTGTAAGGCTATAAATAAGATTTTCATGGGGTTGTTAATGTGAATTATGATGTTTTAAACAATAGATATAAATTAATAGAAAAAATAGGTATGGGTGGAATGGCTATAGTATATAAAGGTATTGATTTGCGTTTAAGCCGAACTATAGCAATTAAAGTTCTAAAAGATGAATTATTAGAAAAGTCTGAATTTATTAAAAGATTTGAAATAGAAGCTCAGTCCGTTGCTTCACTTTCACATCCAAATATCGTTCCTGTATATGATATAGGTGATTTTAATGATATTCATTTTATAATAATGGAATACATAAATGGTAAATCACTAAAAGAACTTATATTAAAAGAAAAAGTTTTAAGTATAGATAGTATTATAAATCTATTTATTCAACTTTGTAGGGCAATTGATCATGCCCATGAAAATGATATAATTCATAGGGATATAAAACCTCACAACATACTAATTTCAAAAAATAGTAAAATTAAAGTAACTGATTTTGGAATTGCAAAAATCATATCTCAAAGTACTTTAACTCAAGATGGCAGTTTTATGGGATCAGCTTATTATTTTTCTCCTGAACAAGCTAAAGGTGAAAAAGCAGATTTTCGTTCAGATATCTATTCCTTGGGAATAACACTATATGAAATGTTAACGGGTTCACTCCCATTTCAAGGTGATCATTTAATTGCAGTAGTTATGCAACAAGTTCAAAAAGAACCTGATTTTAATCACAAGCGTTTTAAAATGTTACCTGCTGGTTTTGAAAATATATTAAAAAAAATGTTGGAGAAAGATCCTACAAACAGATACCAAAATATAAAAGACTTAATGATTGATTTGTATAGTGTAATAAAATTAGATACAAACTCACTTTATGAAAAATACAAATTTAAAGAAACTATTAAGTCATCAAAAAATACAATTAATCAACCTACAACTGTTAAGAAACATAATAGTCAATACAAAATAAAATCAAGCATTAATAATACTCATAACAAAACTGATAACCCAAATGAAGTGAAAAGTTCAACAGATAAAAATATTATCAGTAATAAAGGAAAAAATGATTTTTATAAAGTCATTAAATCTGTTATGCCACAAGTTACATCAAATTCATTTCCCCAAAATACGAACTATATAAATTATAAAGATTTAGAAACTTATGAAATTATAAAATTGTATGATGATAAATTATTTTCAGGCTTATCAAATGGTCAAGTTAAAATATGGAATTTAAATACTAAAAAATGCTTACATTCCATACTTGCAGCTCAGAATCCAATTAAATATTTAACAATATTTAAAAATATACTTGCTACAACTTCAGCTAATAATAATACAATTCAAATTTGGGATATTAAAACAGGTAAGCTTTTG
>JBDMZA010000759.1:0-5699 GCA_039770155.1 Clostridiales bacterium | reverse complement strand
TTATTTATATATTAACTTCAACAATAAATTACCCTAAATAAATTTCTTATTATAAAAATATTACTTTTATTTTCTATCTATACCTAATAATTGACTTTCTTTAACATATGTATTCAAATCAATATAATTATTAACATTACAATATTTTTTAGTAAAATTCACTTCATTATCCTTGCATATAAATAGTATTACTTGGTTTTCTTTAGATATATTATTTAATAACATTAAAACTTCTCTCATTCTAATATCATCATAGAGAGAAAATGCTTCATCAATTATAATTGGTAATTTTTCATTTTTAGACATAAAATTCGCTACAGCAAGTCTTAAAGATAAATATATTTGATCTATTGTTCCCATACTTAAATATTCTAATCCAACAATTTTTTTTGCATCAACAGATTTTAATTTTATATTTAAGTCTTCTTTTATTCTAATATCATTATATCTGTTATTAGTAATTATTTTCGAGTACTCGCCTACCTTATTATTCAATTTAGGTACAAAATTCACCCTAAGTTCATTATTAGCTTCATCTAATAAATTAAGAGTTAAATTTAATATCTTTGCCTTTTTTTCCAAATCTGATTTCTTTTCTTCATATGAAATTATTTCACCTTCTATATTTTGTAAATCTGATTCATTAAAATTAAAGGATTTAGCTAGTGAAGTTAGATCATTTTTTTTAATTTTTATATCTACTAATTCTTTTCTAATTCCAAATAATTTATTTTCTAATTCTATTTTTTTATCTAATTTAGAATCTGAGTCCAATAATTGTTCAAAATCACTTTTTATTTCTGAATTTTCTATTAATCTACTTATTTCATTTTTATGTAATATGGACTCATCTTCCAATTTATTTATAATTTCTGATAAATATGAAATATCTTCAATTTCTTCTCCATAAATAATTGTTGCTTGTTTTTTATAATTTTCTATATTTAATTTTAAATCCTCAACCCTTTGCTTTGAATATTTTATACTGGGTTCTGTTCCTTTATATTTTGTCACACCAAATTTAAATTCTCTTACATGATCTTCGTCTATATAATTTTCATCTATTGATATAATACCCACAGAAAATAATATTTCTTTAATGGAATTTTGAATTAAGTTTATTTTTCTTGATTCCATCGCATGTTCCTGTTCTAAATTATCTATTTCATGTTCTGTTAAATTACATTTTTCCATCAATTTTACATATTGCTCTTTTTTAAAAACATAATCATTATAATCCAATAACTTCATTCTTTTCATTTTTTCTATCATTTCATTATTTATAATTTTAAATTCTTCTTCTAAATTTTCAATCTTACTTTTTCGATTAATTTCATCTATTAATAATTTATTTATCTTTGTTCCCTTTTTATTTTTTTGAATAGAAAAATAAATAAATAAAAAAAGAGTTGTCAATGTTACAGGATGAACTATAAAAACAGCTATTGGAATATCTAATTTCATAAAAGATTTTAATACAACTATTAAAAAACTTATTAATACAAAACTCAATGTCGACCCTAAAAGTATTCTTTCAATAAACATGTATTTATTTAAATCTTCTCTCATGTCTATTTCAATAGATTTTTCTTCCTTTATCTTCTTTTCCATAATATTTAACTTATTTCTTACATCTTCTATTTCTAAATTTTCTTTATTTGAAAAAATTTGATAAATATCATTATATTTTACTTCATCTAAAACAGCATATTTTTCATCAATATTATTTTTTATTGAATCAAGTTCTTTTTCAATTGAACTTTGCTCATAAAATGCTATCATCATATTTTCAACATCATCACTATCATATGCTGAAAAATTTGCATTCTCCTTAATTGTAATTTCAAAGTCTTTAATCTTTTCTTCTATTATTTTTACTTCATCCTCATATGATTTACAAAAGTCATACGCTTCCTTAAGTTTAATAATCTTATTTATAGTATCAGAACTTAAAATTTCTAGTTTTAAGATTACAATCTTTTCCTCAATTAAATTTAATTCAGTATTTTTTTGAAGTTCCAGTATACTCAATTTATTTATTTCTATTTCTGATTCAATAAAATCACTTCTCAATTTATTTAAATTTTCTTTTCTTTCTTTTAATTTATCAATTTTATTATTTACAATATTCAATGGTCTAACAGATGTTTTATCAGTTCCAATATAGTTTAGAACAATAGATTTTATAATCTCTCTTATTTTTGTATGTGAAACATCTTCAAATCCAGACTGATATATATTTGTTATTCTATTTAAAATATCACTTTGACTATCATTTCCAATTCCGACTTCTAATTGTTTAATAAATGAAATTTTTTCAAAACAACTATAATTAATACCTAAGTGAGTTTCTCCAATCATAATATCTTTTGTAAATTTACTATAATTAAAAGTATTTGTTACATCAATAAAGTTTTCATCAAAAACTTTTACAAAACCTATCTCAAAATCTCTTTCAATTCTAAATTTTCTATTGTTATCAAGAATATATTCTAGACTTCCATTATAGCCAGAATAACTATCCCAAGGTTTGTACTTTAAGTACTCTGAAATTAATTCATTTGAGCCTTTCTTTTTATACAATCCATATATAATCCCCTTAATAAATCTTTGAATCGTAGATTTCCCAGACTCATTATTTCCATATATAATATTTATACCTTTCTTCAAAGGAATATCAAGATTTTTTAATTTACCAAATCCATTAATCTCCAACTTATTAAGAAACATCTTTTCCTCCATTTAGAAACAATAAATTTTACATAGTGATATTCAAAATACAACATCATACCATATCCAGTTTGCCATTTTCAATTAATTCGATACCATAGTCAAGAGCTTTTTTTAATAACTCTTTTTCTTCATCATCAGCAGTTTTAATTTTTTCAAGAGTTTTTCTTACAAAAACACCACAAAGCCCTTTATCATTTTTAAGTCTTTCCAAATCATATTCAATATCCGTATTATCAATAACTTTAAAGTAAAAAACTTTTCCATTTATTTTTTCATTTATATATTTTATATCAATTTTATAATCTCTCTTTATTTTTCCATTTAATATTAGCATAAAACTACCAATTCTATAATTTTGAAATCTTTCAATACTCTTAATAATTTTATCTATAATATAATTATCGGAATTAACACCATCAACTTTTATATAAATTTTTTCGAAAAATCTTTTATTTGTATTAATGAAAATTGATTTTAAAGAAACACTTTCAATTTCATTTTTCTCAATCTCAGTAATATAAACACCACAATTATTTGAATCTCCAAATTTCAAAGGTTCAGGACATCCTGGATTAAAAATATTTTTATCCCTTCCAGCTTCTTTTATTATAGTATGAAAATGACCTAAAGCAATATAATCAAATTTATACTCTTCTAATTGTTTACTACTTATGGGATTGTAATTATTATTTCCAATATCCAAATCCAATGTTCCATGTGTAACCAAAATGTTTATATATTCTCTATTTATATCTTTGTTCAGTAAATTTAATAAATCTTTTTCATAATAATTCTCAAATCCCACCCCATGTATACGAACACCAATATCATCTAAATAGTAATTTTTGTTTTCTTTATTAAATATAATAACATTTTTTGACCAATTAAAATTTTTATAATAAGAATTATTTAAATATGGGTCATGATTTCCAGGTGCTATAAAAATTTTTATGGGATTTAACTCTTCAAATAAATCATTTATGAACAAAATAGTACTTTTATTTATATATTTATGCTCATAAAGATCTCCACTTATTATTAAAAAATCAACCTTATTTTCAATTGCCAAGTCTGTAATGACTTTAAAAACATTTCTTAACTCACGTCTTCTCAAATCTGATTTTTCAACATCCATTCCAAAATATGAAAATGGTGAATCAAGGTGTATATCAGAACAGTGAATAAAATTACACTTCCTCATAAAATCCTCCAATTAAATTATTTTTGCTTCCATTCACCCTTTAAAACATAATAAGACATCGCAATTGTTTGCTCAACGTTTTCTAGAAATTTTTCTCTAATTTTTAAATATACATTTGGAAACATTCTATTTAATATCTTAATTTCTCCTTCTCCCATTGTTCTTAGACAATCTATAATAATATTTCTTTCTTCACTCATCTTTTTTAATTTTTCACAAATATCAACATATTTATCACTAATATCTTGATATTTTTCCATATCCTCATCTTTAAAATCCTCTTGATAACTTATTAGCTCAGATTTTATAGTAATCATCTCATTTTTTGTATCCTCTATATCAGCTAAGACTTTTTCTAAACTATGTTTTAGATTATCCCTTTCAAATCCTAAAACATTTATAAAAGTCTTAATCTCACTAGAAGAACCAATTGTTGGTGAAATAACTTTAATTTTAGCTTTTACATTTCCACCAATTATAGAACCTTTAAAAGATTCAACGACAACTTCTCTTGCTTCAATATCACTATTAATACAATATTTGCCAACATTTAAACAACCTTTTGTTATAATTTTTGCCTCTGAAATAAATTTAGTATAGATATTCTTTTCAGATCTTATTATTGCCTTATTCTTTCCTGCCACTCCACCTTTTATATATATATTGCCATCTTTGCTGATAATTTCTTTTACACTGCCTACACCATATTCTCCTAAAACCTCAATATCCTTAGTTGCTACAACAGAAAAACAATCTTCAACTGATCCATTAACAGTAATAAAACCGTCAAAATCTACATTTCCCGTCTTAAAATCTACATTATTTACAATTTCTAAGTGATTTGAAACTCCTATTCTATCACCTTCATAATGAACAGCACCTATTTGTTTTGCATATAAAACAATTTTATTATCAATTCTTTTTTCTTCAACAGTTTTTCTATCATACAAAAAGGGAAGAGTTTTACCTTTTTTAGCTTCAATAATCTTTCCATAAACAGATCTTCCAGGCTTGCCCAAAGTTGCATCAATTCTTTCTCCAAGCCAATCTCCCTTATTAACACGATTTATAAGGTCAAGATCATAAAAATCTGCTTTATCTTCTTCACTTATTTTTGGTTTTATCTCATGAATTTTATACTTAATTAATTTAGAATCATCTCCAGCAACTGGAGCCAAACCCTCTGCTGCTATTATTTTAATACCATTTCTAATGTTAGTCAAAACTTTTTCTTGCTTTATACCATAAATAACACCCTTGTCTTTTAGCCTCATTATAATTTCACTGTATAATTCTTCAAGATTCTCCTTTTCCAACTCTTCTGGTAAAACACTTAGGACAATCATTGCTTTTAATTCATCTTCTGATACTTCAACACTTATTCTTTCCCTTAGCTCACCAAATTTCTCAACACATTTTGGTGCTTCCAAAAGAGCATTTTTTATTACTAAAAAATTATTTATCTTAATTTCTGGATGATTTTTTAATAGTATATTGAATTCATCCATACTCATACCTTTTCTAAAAGATTCTATAAATAATTCTTTCTTTTTTTTGGTTATAATAATTTTATCAGATACAAATACTATATCTTTTTTCATCTTTTGGCCTCCAGATAATGGTACAATTATAAAAATCTTTTAAATGATTCTAATATTATTTATTAAATTATTATACATTATATGTGAGATTATTTTAGAAGTTAGATAATAGGAAACCCTAAAAAAATAACATCACATTTTTAAAATCTGAAAATCACTAAAAT
>JBDMZA010000758.1:0-3638 GCA_039770155.1 Clostridiales bacterium | reverse complement strand
TAAGTCGTTTTCTTTTACATCATATCTAGATAGCATTCTTTTAAAACTTAATGAAATTTTATTTGGATTAGTAAGACTATATAATTTTTTTCCTTTATCATAATTTTTTATTTCAGATACAAAAGAGTATATTATATCTTTGTTTATGAATTTAAATCCTATTGGTTTTGAATTTGGGATAATAAAAGAAAAGTTTTTAGATGAAAAAAATATTTGATTATTTTCTTTAGAAAAATTTAATTCACCAATATAAATTTTTTTACCACTTATTATACACGGTATTTTATTGTGATTTGATAAAACACTAAAAAGTTTTTTTAGATGTTCTTCATTAGTTATTATTTCACTCATTAGTAACCACCTTAAAATTTAATTTGAGTTTAAATTATCTTCGGTATAACTGTAATAAAGATATAGCTTTGAGTATAAAACCACGAAGTTTTAGAGAATTTTAGACAAAAATAATGTGACTTTATTTTTTAGATTACTCTATATATAATTATTTCTTTATTAATGTTTGAAAATCCTTTTTTAATTTAGAGATTATGCATAATCAAAAAATAAAACGATTTATCTATATATAACCGAAAATTAGACTAAATTTGACAAAAGCAAAAGAAAAAGTTATAATTTAACTAAAGAATCTATATTCTGGTTCTGTCTTAAAAACTTTCCAATAATAATTTAAAAAATAATCTTATTTTCATCTCAGTACTATTAATAATTTACTAGTATAACCTTATTAGGGACAATAAAAAATAAATATACATTTTTAAATAATGAAGCACGTAATTTTAGTGATTCTAAGATTTTGAAAATGGGATATTATTTTTTAGGTTATTCTTAGCAAAATTAAAAAAAGAAATTTTTGATATAGGAGTGGATAGTATGGAGATATTTATAATAAAATTTAAATTTATATTTTTAAGAAGAATTAAAATTTTTATGAAATTACTATTTATACTATCAGTAATTTTAATTTTTAATGTACAACAAAATAAAATTGATAGTAGAATACCTATAAACAAATATGAAAAAAAGAAAACATTGGTTATTCAAGTGAATAATTATTATATGAGTGTTAATGGTATAAAAACAAAAGTAGATAATAACTCTAAAGTTGTTCCTGTTATTAGAGAAGGAGAAGTATATATACCAATAAAATCAATAATTGAGAAACTAGGGGGTAATATTTTCTGGATCAAAGATGAAGAAAAAGCTCTAATTGTTTTAGATAATGATACTATTGAACTATGGATTGATGATAATGATATTTTAATAAATGGCTTATATAAAGAAATGAAAAATACTCCTTATATAGAAAATAATAGAATATATATTCCCCTAAAAGTCTTAACTGAAAACATAGAGTGTAATATTAAATGGGATGCTAAGAGTAAAAAAATAAAATTGGATTTTGAAGAAACAGATAAAAAAAATGTTTTAAGATTTTGGCATTATAATAAGGAATTAGTAGAATATATAAAGACAAGTTATATGATTGCAAATCCTGATACAAAAATTATAGGAAGTCATATTCCAAAATCTAATTATTATGATATTATCAAACAAATTCAAGAATCACAAAAGTTAAATTTTCCTGATGTTATTTGTACAGATTTATATGATTTAAAAAAAATGATTAGATTAAATATTTTTGAGAACTTAGATAAGTATAATATTGATGAAATTAAAAAAAATAAGTATAAATTTTCATTAGATTTAGCTAAAAATCAAGATGGGAAAATTTATGCCTTGAATGATTTTATAAATCCTGTAGGATTAGTATATAAAAAGGATTTAGCCTTAAAATATCTTGGAACAGATGATAATTCAAAGATAAGCAATTTTTTTTATAATAGAGATAGTATAATTAATATGGCTGATTTGATTAGTAAAAACAGCAATGGTAAAGTTAAAATGTTTGCAAGTACATATGAATTGTATCAAATGTTTTTAGCTAAGAGAGATTTACCTTGGAATAATTCTGATGAAATTAAATTTGATGATGATTTGTATAAAAACTTTGAACTTCTAAAAGATTTAACTATTAATGGGGATATTGATAATATAAAATATTCAAGTTTAAAGTGGGATAAAACATTTAAAAGAGATAATCACATTTTTTATTATATACCATTATGGCAGATTTATTCTAAAATTATTCTAGATGAAAAGAACATAAATAGTAATTGGGATATAGCGAAAGATATTGAATATTCTCTGGATGGAGGATTTTGGTATGGAGTTTCAATTAAAAGTAAAAATAAAGAAGAAGCGATAAAATTTATAAAATACATATCATCAAATTATAGTTATTTAAAAGAAAATGCACTTGTTAATGGAGAAATTCCAAATTCAAAAGTTTTAATTAAAGAACTTGAATCAGAAAATTATAAAGAAAATAGTGGTATAAATGTTTATGAGAATATTGATGAAAGTATTAATAAGCTTAATGGAGAAATTTTTGGAGAATTAGATCATGAAATTGATATTTATGATAACTTAAAGAAGTATATAAAAAACGAGATAAGTTTAGAGCAAATAATAAAAAAACATCTAAAATGATTATGATAGATGTTTTAAGTGAAGTTTATAAATTGAAAGATTTAAAAAATTTTATTTATAATTAAACCAATGAAAAATGAAATGAATGAAAAAATTAATGATATCAATAAAAATGAGATTATATATATATTTGTTAAAAAGAGTGAAGCAATTAACTTTGTGGAATCATATCCTATAATTACTAGAAATGAATTCAATACAAGTAACAATACCGTTAAAGAGATAAATCCATCTATAAAACCTTCCATATCTTTACGGCTAAGAGACATATGCAAAGAAACACTAAAACAGATTATAAAAAAAATCCAAAATCCCAAGGTGTTAATTTTAGATAATATAGTAGATAAAAAATCTAATGTAAAGTTTCCAAATGTTTTAAAATATTCTGTAGATAATATAAGGGTTTCAGAATTGATGCTTTTGGAATAGTATTCAAAAAAGAATTTGAATGAATCAGGTACAAAAACATATAATGTAATAAAAATAACAAAAATTCCACTAAATATTGGACCAATAGCAATAAAAAGGTTACCTATTCTTTGATATAAATTATTTTTATTATAAGAATGATTTACATAACCCAAGATATCTCCACCATTAAAGTTAAATAATTTTATTTTTTTAACTTTATGAGTAAAAATTAAACACATTATTGCATGACCTACTTCATGAATTGGAGTTCCTATTATTCCTGTAATGTATATAATATTTTTACCAAAAGCACTATATAAATTTCCTAAAGTTTTTTTTCTTAAAATACCTAATACAAAACCAAATATAATAATAAAACCAAATAATGAAACTAATTCGTAAATAGTGATACTGAGTATTAGTAATAATGAATCCATAAATATACTCCTGTTTTTGTTTACAATTATAACATATCGAAGCAAATAGCTTCAAATAAGATTTTTCGTTTACATATATTAAAATTAAGAAATATTAGTCAATATTAATTTTTATAGAAATATAAAATATTTTGCTATTAAGCGGAATCAAAAAATAAAGTAGTTAACTTTTTTGGAAAGTTGCTAAAAATGGATATTTTCAAAAAAAATGTCTTATAAAAT
>JBDMZA010000757.1:0-5155 GCA_039770155.1 Clostridiales bacterium | reverse complement strand
AGCCTAAAAAATAATACCGAATTCTTTTCGTCTGAAGTTCGCTTAAATCGTGCGAATTCATACTCGAGAATTAGAGTTTATTTTTTGGCTATCCCTTAGGAGAGCCTAAAAAATAATACCAAATTCTTTTCGATTGAGATTCTCTTGAAACTTAAGAATTAACTCTCAAGAATGTGGATTTATTTTTTGATTAGGTCTAAATAAATAAAATTATTTAGAATAATTATTATAAAGGAGTTGGATTACATAAAATGAAACACATTTTTATTATAGGTTCAAAGGGTATTCCTGCAAAATATGGTGGTTTTGAAACTTTTGTTCACAAACTTGTTGAAAAACAATGTAATAAAGATATTCATTATCACATTGCTTGTATTGGAGAAAATAATGATGAATATGTTTTTAATGGAGCTAGTTGTTTTAAAGTTAAACTACCAAAGATAGGCAGAGCAAAAGCGATTTTATATGATTTGTTGAGTCTTAGAAGATGTATAAAATATATTGAGAAGAATAAATTTAAGGATTCAATAATTTATATACTTGCATGTCGTATTGGACCATTTATGTTTTTGTTTAAAAATAGATTTAATAGAAATGGGATAAAAGTTTATGTTAATCCTGATGGAAATGAGTGGAACAGAAAAAAGTGGAATTATTGTATTAGAAAATATTGGAAATATTCAGAAAGATTGATGGTTAAAAATAGTAACTTGTTGATATGTGATTCAAAGGTAATAGAAAACTATATAAAAAAGGAATATAAAGTTTATTCACCCGATACAGTGTATATTTCCTATGGAGCAGATATAAGAAAACCTTTATTAGAAGACACTGATACTAAACTTATAAATTGGTATGCTAAAAATGATCTTAAAAAAAATGAGTATTATTTGATGGTTGGACGATTTGTACCTGAAAATAATTATGAATTAATAATAAGAGAGTATATGAAAACTGATGCGAAAAAAGATCTTGTTATTATAACAAATTGTGAAATCAATAAGTATTATTTAAAATTACTAAAACATACAGAATTTAATAGAGACAAAAGAATAAAATTTGTAGGAACCATGTATGATCAAGAAGTAATGAAAAAAATAAGAGAAAATGCCTTTGGCTATGTACATGGTCATGAAGTGGGAGGTACAAATCCGTCTTTATTAGAAGCTTTGTCAATGACAATACTCAATATTGTTTTTGAGGTGGCATTTAATAGAGAGGTTTGTAAAGATAGTGTTATTTATTTTTCAAAATCAAATAATTCTTTTTCAAATAGAATAAAAGAAGTTGAAAAATTATCTGAAAATCAAATTGAATATTATGGGGAAATGGCAAAAAAGAGAATTATTGATTCTTATTCTTGGACAACAATAATAAATAAATATGAAAGTGTATTTTTGAAGTGATTATAGGATATTACATTGATAATATAATACCAAAAATAATATATTAATGGAAAAATAGTATATATTAATTAAATGAGATTGGTTTTAAAGGTTTTGTGAAAATTATAGGTGAAGATACGGAAATAACTTTATTGTTTAGAAAAAACAAAATAGAAGGCTTACTATGAAGATTTACTATGAAGAATTATCAATGAGAAATAATAAAATTAAAGGAGATATTAATTGAGTAAGAAAAAACTTATTAAAGATACATTTATATATGCAATTGCGTCTTTTGGAGCAAAATCAATTTCTTTTTTATTGTTGCCACTATATACAAATTATTTTACATCAGCAGAATATGGTCATTGGGATTTAATATTGACTACAACATCACTTATTATTCCATTTATATCATTTGAAATGCAAAGTGCAGTTTATAGATGGTTGTTAGAGGCTAAAAGTTTTGAAGACAGACAAAATATAATTTCAACAGGATTTATATATGCAATCAGAAATATGCTACTTTCTACAACACTTGCTTTAATAATGCTAGCTATTTACCCTATAAATTATGGTGTATTTATATTGGTTATGATTAATGTATCTATTTTAAATGATTTTATTATAAAATCGTTAAGAGGACTTGGATATAATAGGCAATTTGCTATTATGGGAGTATTACAAACTTTTACAATGATTATTTTAAATATAGTATTTATTTTTGTATTGAAATTTAGGATGGAAACTTTCTTTTATTCCTTTATAATAAGTTATTTGATAGTAGCAATGATTGGTTGGTTTATTCTCAAATTTCATCAATATTTATCATTGAAAAGATATTCTAAAAGTTTTTTGAAATCTTTTATTAAGTATTCAATACCTATGATTCCTGGAGCTGTGAATTGGTGGATAATGGATGCATCTGACAGATATATTATTGCAATGTTTTTGGGGATAGATGCAAATGGAATATATGCTGTTTCGTATAAATTGCCAGCCATAATAATGCTAGCTAATTCTGTATTCTTTTTAGCCTGGCAAGATAATGCTATCTCAACATATAAAGATAAAAATCGTGATTTATACTATACAAGCATATTTAGTGATTATTTTAAATTGATGTTGACAAGTTGTATAATTTTAATTTTAACAGGAAGGTTAATTATTGATTTTATTGTTGCTGACAAGTTTTTTGAATCATGGAAATATATTGGTTTACTATATGTAGGGACTACTTTTTCTGCATTTTCTTCTTTCTGGGGAGCTGGGTATCATGGTTCAAAAGAAACAGGTGTTATTTTTAGGACTACTCTTATGGGGGCTATTGTAAATATTTTAATAAATTTGAGTCTAATTAATTTTATTGGACTATATGCAGCAGCAATGTCAACAGCTATAGGTTATATAGCTATGTGGTTATTTAGAGTATTTAATAAGAATGCCTTATTTAAAATTAAAATTGAGATAAAGCCTTTTTTAATTCTGATGGTACTTGTAATTATTTCACTGTGCATAACACTTTTGGAAAGTACAATAATTGATATAATTGCAATTTTGATTTCGGTAATAGTTTTTATTATATTTAATAGAAAGATTATTAATAGTATGATTAACAAGGCTATAAATGTATGTAGGAGCATTAGAAATAAATAGTTATTTTTTGATGCAATCTTCATAGACTCCTTATGGCTTTTAAAATATTAAGCAATGATTTACCATAAATAATCTTTGAATTTGAAAGTCTTATTGTATATTTAAATATTTAATATTTAAATATACAATAAATATTTAATTAACTACAAAACGGGAAAATACTTAAGTCATGATATTTTCAAAGCTATATAAAAATGTATGATTAGGGATATATTTTTTAGGTTATCCTTAGTCAAGTAAAATCAAATGTTAATATTTTGAGAGTTCTTACTACTAGTGATTTTTAGATTTTTTTAAACTAGATAAATATTTTGATATATAAACACCTAAAATCTTAAAATATGTAATTAGATTATTTTTTACTATAGTTATTCTCATATTATTTCTATATTCGTTAGTTATGTGATTTTTATAATGTTCTCCACCTCTTAATAAATCATATTCTGTATATTCTTTACCACTAAATCTATCAAATAATTCGTACATTAAAAGACTTCCAATACTTAATTTTACATAATCAGAGTCAAAAATATGAATATAACAATAGATTTTATTGCTAGAAATAATATTCCAGTGAAAAGCTATAAATTTGCCATCTTTTTTCAATCCAGCAAATATCATTTTATTTTGTTTGAATAGTTCTTTTGTGATTTTAGTAAAATAATCTCTGTCATACTTATTTTCAAACCTACTTAAAGATGTCTTTGTTGTCCATCTTTTTTTGTGCAATTTAAAAAATGTTTCCAGAACTTCATCTATATTTTCATTAATATTTACAAATTCATAGTCTCCTAATTTTTTTGAAGTCTTTTTTACTCTTTTTAAAAATGTTTTAGAAAAATTATCAATTAGATTTTTTTTGTTATCAAAATTGTTGATATAGTAACACTTATTTTGAATTTTGGGACAGGTTATAAAAAATTTTTTTTTAAATATTTGTTCAATATCTTTATAAAAAAATGAGGATTCTGGTATGTTATGAAAATCTGCTATATTCCAATCTTTATACTTTTTAAGATATTTTATAAATAGATTTACAACTTTATTAATATTACAATTTGGGTCAATAATAAAGTTTAAATAATCAGAATCTTTTGATGAAATAAATTTTATTTTTTTTAAACTATTTTCAATAACTTTATAAAGAGGGGCGATAAATTCAAGTTTATTATCATTATAGATTAGTATTATAAATAGTTCGTTATTTGAAAAAGTATCCCACCATGTTTTTAACCAGGTATAAGTTAAGAAAGTGGAACTATCTGGACACTTTTCTAGAAGTGTATCCCATTCGGATTCTAATGAAATCCAATTTTTAGGGTCTGTTACCCTGATGATATTATACATATTAGACTAAATTCCTTCCTGAGTAATAATAAAATAAGTATTTTTTTGGTAGAATCAAAAAATAAACTGGTCAACTTTAAAAAAAATCCGTTAAAGAGTTGGTATTTTCAGAAAAAAGTTGTCCTATGAAATTTTTGATTAGGTCTTATGCCCTATACAATAATATCATAATGTAAAATTTAGTCAATAGAATCAAAAATAAATATTATAATAATAAGAAATTGATTTATTTATATTATAACTAGCTTTTTTGCAGCTCTATTTTATTTTGAAAATAGGTTGTATGGTCTTTTGTTGAACATTATGGAGCATATTTATGACAAGCTTATCTCAATGTTTAATCATTCCAAATACTGGAGTTTTTTCTTTTTCTAATGTACCTCCTCATCTTGTTCCTTTAAGCCTATTTCTTCTTACTTTTTGCTCTTTTTTTCAACCTCATTGGGTTGTGCTTTATGTCACCTTTCGACCTCGCTTCAGGTTTTTTAATAGCTATGCCTTCTCTAAGTTTTGTTGTCATGTATTGTGTATCACTTTGACGTAAATCAAGTTCTTTTAAAATTTGATTGTTTGATAAATTTAGTTCCAAAAATATAGACATACTATCCAAGTAGATAATAGTTAATGATGTCCTGTAAATATAGTATTATTAAGTCATCGAAATACTTATTGCAATTATTACAGTGATAGTGTTGACAACCATAATGTTTAGAATTACACTTGCTTTTTACAATATTACGAACTGTGTAATTAGTAATACATTATTT
>JBDMZA010000756.1:0-2906 GCA_039770155.1 Clostridiales bacterium | reverse complement strand
CTAAGCCAATCACTACCTCAAGAGGTTTCGCGAACTCACCTCTTGGGCGTTCTTCTATATCGGGGTTAACCTTCATATATTCATTAGTTCAGCAACTAAATTGCTTCCTCATAAATAATTCAGGTTAAACCCGGAATATGCAATAAAAAATCTATTCCGAATCGAAAGCACTTCAAAACAAGACACTTCGTTTGATTTTGAAACCTCACCATAACGGTGCTATGCTTTCATTTCAAAACCGCTCGTTTTATCGTGCTTTCAATTCTCATAACGAAGTCCTATTACATAATCCGGGTTAAACAATATTTTATATTTTTTCGCAGGTAGTTGATTTTTACTGATTTTAGCCAAATATATATTTATAAACAAGACGTAATATAATTAGAACGATTATAAATAAGTAAAATATTTGGGTGTTTTTAATTTTATTTTTATAACTTAACCGTTAAATTAGTATTGATGTATTGCTTGATATTATTATGCTTTTAGCACACTTATTTTTATACAATATAACGTCCTAAGTATGTGTATAAAACGGTGAAATTTTCTTTTTCGGGTATATTGTTTTTCTTGTAGTGTAGGATTAATATTTTTTATAATCTTGCTTGGAATGCTTCTACTAATACAATAGACATCAACTAGTTTAACCCCTTTAAAATGTTATTAAAAACCATAAGAGATCTTGCTCTTATTAATATTTAACTAAAACTTATATCTATGAAAACAAAACAAATTACTCTTATTGTTTGCTTTTTTTTAGCAACACTTAATTTTTCTGCTATTGGACAAGATGGTTCGGCAACTTTTTCTTTTAGTGAAGACATTATCTATTTTGGAGATGTAGGAGTTGGTAACAGCGTATTGCTTTACTTTGATATAATTAATACGGGTTCAGTTCCAATAGTAGTTGATTCAATATTAACCCAGCCACAATTTTTTCCAACCTGGAAATCTGGGGTTATACCTGTTGGCGGAGTGCAAACTATTGGCATAAAATTCACTCCAATTGAACTTAAGGGCTATCTCAGTCTGGTAAATGTATTCTCAAATGCTGAACTTGAAGGAAGTCCCCTTAAGTTATGGGGAGTTGGTACGTTAGCAAAGTATAATTACGAAAATACTACTTCAGTATCGAAAACGTCGGAAAGGCCAGAGGTTATATTATCGTACCCAACGGTTGCTAATACACAAGTTACAATTGTTGGTAAGGATGAACCCTGTTTATCTACAGTATTGATAATTAATTCTGCAGGAGGTTCGGTAATGGCCAGAAAGAATGTTAGCTTTCCCTACACTGTTGATGTAAGTTCATTTACACCTGGACAATATTCAGTCGTTATTAAAAATAGTTATGGACAATATTCAAGTTCCTTTATAAAGAAATAATAGCAGGAATTTTTGAAATAATTTAAAATGCAAATATATGGATGCCAGACTGCCCAGTTAAAGGCATCCTTATTGCAACCCAGTCTGTTACAACCGGCATGTTTTGTGTCAGCCAGGTTGTTCAGGCTGGTAATTATTAATAAAAAGAAGCAATTGAAATCAATAATAGAAATTTTTATAAGTCTAGTATAACCGTTATCGAATATATTTTTATTAATTTTAAGTACAGGTAATTAGTCAGACTATAGTTGGTTAGAAGACACCAATAAATTGGATTATCCCAACACAAGGACAATTAAACCCAGATTATGCAATAAAAACAAGTTTTCTTGTATAAACGATTAAGAACCACTACCTCAAGAGGTTTCGCGAACTCACCTTTTGGGTGTTTCCCGATTTTCGGGACAGGCTTTCTAAATCGGGGTTAACCTTCATATTTTCATTAGTTCGGCAACTAAATTGCTTCCTAATAAATAATTCAGGTAAACATGTAACGATGGATTTTGTTAATCTTAAAACAATAAAGTTTAATTGCTATAACTGTTTTAAACTATGGCTGTCTATCAATTTTACAGAAAACAATTAATTTCCTCGGATTTGGAAAGTGTGTGGGAATTTATTTCATCTCCTCAAAACCTCAAAATTATTACTCCGGAGTTTTTAGGTTTTCAGGTTATATCGAAAAATTTACCTCATAAAATATATCCGGGACAAATGATTTTCTACGAACTTCGTCCGTTATTGAATATGAAGTCTTTTTGGGTAACAGAAATCACTCATGTGAAGGAATTGAATTATTTTGTTGATGAGCAACGTATTGGTCCTTATAAGATATGGCATCATGAACATCAGTTAATTCCGGCTAATGAAGGGATAGAAATGATTGATGTAATTACATACAGTTTACGCTTTGGTTTTATTGGAAGATTAATTCATAAACCGTTTGTATTAAGGCAATTAAATAAAATCTTTGATTATCGGAAACAAAAATTGGAGGAGATATTTGGGTGGAAACAATCAAAAACTAATCAAACAACAGAAGTATGAATGTTGCTGTGTTTTGGTTTAGAAGAGATTTAAGATTTGAAGATAATACTGCTCTGATAAGAGCTTTAGAAGATAGTAATCCTGTTTTTCCCTTGTTTATTTTCGACTCCAATATTTTATCGGAACTTGCTAAAAATGATGCACGGGTTAGTTTTATCTATCATAGAATTAAAGGATTAAACGATCAACTGAAAAAGTATGAAAGTTCCATTTCTGTGCTAAAAGGTAATCCGCTAGATATATGGAAATCATTAGTTCAAGAGCAAACTATTACAAATGTTTATTTCAATAAAGATTATGAACCCTATGCTATTCATAGAGATTTGACAATTACGAATTTTCTTGAAGCTAAAGGAATTAAAGTTCATGCTTATAAGGATCAGGTTATGTATGAAGAAGGTGATATTGTGAAGGACAACAAAGAGCCCTATACCGTTTTTACACCTTATAAAAATAAATGGCTGAATAAGTTT
>JBDMZA010000755.1:0-11336 GCA_039770155.1 Clostridiales bacterium | reverse complement strand
TCAAAAATTTCATAAGACAATTTTTTTCTGAAAATATCGATGGTTTAACGAATTTTCAAAAAAAGTTGACTAGTTTATTTTTTGATTCTGCCTAAACAGATTGAGATTTTAATTTAAAAGATCAATTAATATTAATTTATTTTACATAAAATATGTAATTTTTTATTTGGTTTTATATTTTTATAAACTTAAATTTTGAGAGGGGTAAATATTTAATGAATAATTTTTTTACAAAAATAAAAAATATAAACTTTATTACTATAATAGTATCTTTATTTTTGTTTTTTAATTTATCTTTAGTTGCTTTTGCACAACAAATTCCTTCTTTTTCAGGAGCAGAAGGTTTCGGTGCTGTTGCAAAAGGCGGACGTAATGGTAAAGTCTACCATGTTACTAATTTAAATGATTCAGGTAAAGGAAGCTTTAGAGAAGCTGTTGAAGCAAGTGGTCCCAGAATTGTCATCTTTGATGTTTCCGGCATAATTAAACTAAAAGAAGGTAATCCAATAAAGCTTGATGATTCATATATAACAATTGCCGGACAGACTGCTCCTGGAAATGGTGTTATTATTGCAGGCGAAGGTATAGAAATGGTAGGAGGAGTATCTGATGTAGTCATCCGTTATCTTCGTATTCGTCGCAGTTTTGACAAAGTTAAATGGGCAGAGTGGATGGAAACAGGCAAACACTACTCAGTAGGACCTCAAGGTCAGTGTTTAGTTGGCCTTGACGCAACTAAAAACATTATGATAGACCATGTATCAGTGAGTTGGGGAACTGATGAAAATATGTCAATTTATCGACGTAATATTAATGGTAAATTGGTTCCTACAAAAAATATTACAGTTCAATGGTGTCTGAATTCTGAAGCATTAAATGCTGCAAACCATGCATTTGGAAGCACATGGGGAGGTCAAGGAGCAAACCATCATCACAATCTTTTTGCATGTAATATAGGTCGAAATCCAAGTGTTTCATTTTCTCATTTTATGGATTATCGCAATAATGTTGCTTTTAATTGGCGTGATCGTACTATGGATGGTGGTGGAAAAGAAGCACATGTTAATGTTATAAACAATTATCTAAAACCAGGTCCTGCTACCGGCTTTGATTGGCAATGGAATCCTCTTCCAGAATTGTTTGTTCGTATAGTAAAACCAGAAATTCGTACTTGGGGCAAAAACTTAGGACTTACTGAAAAAACACGTTATGCAGGACCAGGTGTTATCGGACTATGGCATGTTGATGGAAATATCGTTGAAGGATTTCCAGAAATAAGCACTGATAACTGGGAAGGTGAAGCAATAATAGATGGAAAAGCTTATCGCGGTGTTCAATGGGATAATCTCGTTAAACCTTATCCAGGAATTGGTCCAGAAGAAGGAATGATACATCCTGAATGGGAAGGTCATACAATGGATGATCACTTAGAATGGGTTCGCTCCAAAGACCCTATTACTCACGCAGAATGGCCAGAAAATCCATATGATCCTGAAGATGGAATAAACGGTGAAATGTTTGTTATGCCTGAATTGCCTACTATAGCTACTCAAAGTGCAGAAGATACATTTGGTACAGTTTTATCTGGCGCAGGAGCTACCCTGCCTGTTCGTGATGATGTAGATAACAGAATTGTTAAAATGGTTAAAAACGGTAAAGCTACATCAGGAACACGAGAAAATGGCATTATTGATCATCCTGATGAAGTCGGTGGCTATCCAATAATAAAAAAGGTCAAACGCTTATCAAACTGGGATACTGATCTGGATGGAATGCCCGATTATTGGGAAAAGGAACGAAAATTGAATCCAAAAAATTCAAATGATTGCAATGATGATTATGATAATGATGGCTTTACAAACATTGAAGAATACTTAAACGAAATAGGAGCTTTTAAAGCCATAGAAAATATTATATGGGATGGAGAACTAAATAAACGTTATGCACAAATAGAAAACTGGAACTTAGCATTTCAACCATCTCGCTTGGATAACGTTATTATTAGTGATGCAAAAGTAGATATCGATGCAATTGACCAGCATGCCGGTAATCTTAAATTATCCAAAAAATCAACACTTGAAATTACTAAAGGTTGGATTGACATAGAAAAACAATTATTAATTAAAAAAGGTTGTAAAATCAAAATTAATAATAATACAGCTATGAATGCTAATACCATAATAAATAACGGGAAAATTGAACTTAAAGGAAATGCTAAGTTTAAAGTTGATGGATTCTTTATAAATAATGGAATACTTGATATATCAAAGTGGAAAGGAAAACTGCCAAAAAAAATTATAAACATAGGAACTATTAAAAAGAAAAATTGACACAAATTTTTTAAAATCAAACGAATAAACCTGCTTTTTCTTCAATAGTTAGATTATTCAATAAAATTTTAATTACTTAGGAGAGCCTAAAAAATAATACCAAATTCTCGAGTATGAATTCGCACAATTTAAGCGAACCTCAGACGAAAAGAATTTGGTATTATTTTTTAGGTTCTCCTAATTACCAATTGGTGAAATTGATTTACTCATTGGCTTATCATAAAACACATGTCCCGTTTCAAAAGCAGATCCATCAACTAAAATCCTAACTTTATTAACATTACTTAATTCTGTCAAAGAATTTACTATTGAATAAACCATCATAACTTCATAACCAGAACCTAAATTCATATTTTCAATAAATTCTTTTGAAAAATCAACTTGTAATATCCCATTTGCAAAACTTATACCCTTGATTTTTGTCCCTTGCGGAATACCATTTCTTTCATGTTCTTTTATTAATTCATTTACAATTGCTTTAGCTACAGCTCCATTACTTATTTCAATATTTCTAATTTCTGTTTCAAATTCATAATCTGAAGTGTTTGCTTTAACAAAATACAAAGTCACATCTACATTGCTTTTTATATTATCTTTAGTATTTGAATCGGTTTTAATATTATTTCCCTTATTTTCATTTGATCCATTATTTGTTGTTTCTTTATTTGTTGTTTCATTATTTGTTGTTTCACTATTTGTTGTTTCACTATTTGTTGTTTTATTATCTGTCTCTTTATCCAATTTATCTGTTTTTGAAGTCTTTATTTCCTCTACTGTATTTATCTCATTACTATCGCAAGATACAAATGTTGAAATAACTACAAAAATTATAACACTATACAACAAGTTCTTCAAAACATTCACCTCCACACTGCTTAGAACAACCTAAAAAAGACTTACAGTTTATTTTTTAGTTAGTCTTAACCTAATTATACTTATACTAAAACATTATTTCAATCTTGAATTGATCTTGTTTCAATATTGTAACAAATTATAAATAAACAGACAGTTAGGAATAATCAAAAAACAAACTATAATTTATTAGCCAAAAATCAGATGATTCCTTTGATTTACAAACAAAAAAACTATGTATTATTTTTTCAATTATTATTATTTTGAGACAATATTATAAGTACAGAATTTTTTCTATTCCTTAGGAATATATTTTCCACAAAATTTTATAAATTGGCAACATTTTATCTATTATTATGTATTTAACTGATATTTATTAAGGCTCTTTCAAAAAAAGCAAGATATGTGGGCAATTTATCTTGTGATATTCCCCTATGAGGTCTTAACCACGAACGTAGTAAATAGTTTTTTCTATTTTAAAGGTTTTGAGAGGTTTTTTCAAGAATATTTTCATCAGTCCGAAATACGATAAGAATCATATTTTTTTGTTTAAAATAAATATTTTGTGGAAATTAAATTAATATACCAAAAAAAGTGAGGGTTTTTTATTATGGAAAAAAAAGTTATAAAAGAATTATTTGAGTTAACTATAATATTCAAAGGACATGTACAGGGTGTAGGATTTAGATATAAAACAAACTATATAGCAAAAAAATATGATATTTCAGGCTGGGTAAAAAATTTATATGATGGCTCAGTTCAAGTTAAAGCTTCAGGTACACGTAAAGAACTTATTATGTTTGAAAATGATGTTAGGGAAACTTTTGCTAGAAATATTGAAAGTGTTGAAGAAAATTTCTTGCCAACATATATTAAAGGTAGAGATTTTAATATAATATATTAAAGTTATTATACACATCCATTTAGGAGTATGTAAAAAAACAGAAACTGTACTAATATATTAAAAAACTATAAAGGAATGATATGCTTGGATAAAATAGTTATTAAAAGCGAATCTCCATTTAATAGAGATTCTAAAATGCTTATGAATGAATTATCATATATTTTGGAAACAATAACCGGAAGTAGCGGAAGAAGTTCATTTGATTCAAATGATGTTATAGTATCAAGATCATTGTTTGTGATAGCAAGAAATGATCTTGATGAAGCTATAGGATGTGGTGCTTATAGACCAATTAACAATGAAATTGCTGAAATAAAGCGTATGTATACTAAAATTAAATCCCATGGGGTTGGTTCTAAGATATTGTCATATCTTGAATTGAATGCAAATAAAATGGGTTATAAAAAGTTATGGCTTGAAACAAGAGTTGTTAATGTAAATACAGTTAAATTTTATAAAAAAAGAGGATATAATGAAATAGTAAATTATGGCAAATATAAAGGTAAAAAAGATTCTATTTGCTTTGAAAAGAATCTTTAAAATTATATAAACCAACTAGCTAACATCAAAATTTTGATGTTAGCTGCTCTAATAAAACAGTAAAAATTTCAAGAATTATATCTAAAATAGAATTGAAGTAGAAAAAGTTGAGCAGCAGATTTAGCAGAGTTCAAAATGTTAAAATTAATAATTCAAGATAATAATGTTAATGATATACACCAAAATAAATTTGATGATATATAACTCTCTATAAGTGCAAGATATGGATACTCATCTATTATCAAAACTTATTTTTAGTTTGATAAGTTGCCAACAATTCACTATCTTAGAGTATTTCTAACTTTTACATCATATACCTTATTTGAATCAAATAGGTCCATTAAATTGTTTCTTTGAGTGCTCAATGTAGTGCCATCTATAGAATAGCGAGACATATACAGTGTATTTCCAAAATTTTGCCATTCCTGTATTTGACTCACTCCACACATCACCATGAAACCATTATCAATAAGTAATTTATATTTTGGACTGTTTTGAAGTATTGTTTCACCATATGGATAAACATAAATATTAGTATGACCTACAACTGATTCAATTTCTTTTTTCCATTGACCAATTTCAGTGGTTGAAAAATAGCTGTCAGATATTTTTGATGGATGTGAATGACCATAACTGTGACAGGCAAATGTCCAGCCTGTATCCTTAAGTTTTTGAATAATCGGTTTCAAATGTTTTAATTCATTATTTGTAACAGATTTGGGATAATTACTACTGATTCTGTATCCAAGAATCCCCTCCCATCCTGTCAAGGCTAAAGTTCCTTTTGCACAATCATTTGAGAAGTCAGGGTGAGTTTCCACAAAATTATTGAGAATAGGAAAAATTTCATTATTTTTTGAAATTTCTTTTGTTCCATCAGATTTTATAGTAGAAGTTGCTATTTCTCCATTTTCATCTAAAATAAGTTTATCTACCATTCCAAGACCCTTTTTCTTTGAATCATAGACAACATCATCTACAGATAAAACTAAAGGTTTTTTTCCTTTAGGAATTTTTACTTTTTTTTGTCTTGCAATTTTAACTCCATTTTGATTTACTATTTCAAAAGTATTATTTATATTTACAAGAATATAATCATTTTTATATAATTCAGTTAGGCAATTTTTAAATTCAGAAACTGTAACACAGTCAGCTTCTAAACTTTTAGAACCATTATTTTCAGGAAATGCAATTAAGCAGTGGAAAAATATGTGGCGTATAACCCCATTATATTCAATCAATTCAGAATTTGGTTCGCTGATAGGTTTTTTTGTATTTTTAGGTATAGTTATATTTTGCATAGTTTTATTTGGACTATTTTTTATTTTAGTTTTTATATTTTTACTATAAACATAATTAGGGATAAATTTTACTGCAAAAACTATCATAATAATAATTATAATAAATGATATTATGTAAATTGTTGTTATCCTTTTCATAATTATATCCATTCCTTTCGTTTCACTCAAGTCACAAAAAGTAATGAAAAAGTTAACCTTGAGCAAGTTTATATACTTTATAATCAAATCATAGGGAGATGAGTGAGCTATTTAGCTTACCAGATGATAATTCATCATCTGTACAATCAAATAGATGTTGATTATTTACAAAAATCAAAGTATATTTATTGGATAACTTAGGCAACTAAGGAGAGCCTATTTTCAGTCTATAAATACATCATTAATATATATTATACCATATTTACTAATTATTTATTTAAAATATGTAAAAGTATCCAAAATTTAATCAAATATATTTTGGATACTTTTACATATTCTTATAATTTTATACCAGAATCAATACTTAGGAGAGTCTAAAAAATAATACCGAATTCATACTCGAAAATTAGAGTTTATTTTTTGGTTATCCCTTAGGAGAGCCCAAGAAGATCTATAAATTTCTCATATCCTTTATCTATCATATCTTCAATAGGCACAAATTTTAGTGCTGCACTATTTATACAATACCTTTTTCCGCCTTTGTCCTCAGGTCCATCATCAAATACATGCCCTAAATGCGAGTCACCTACCCTACTCCTGACTTCAGTCCTTGAAGTAAATATTGTATTATCTTCTTTATTTATTGTTACATCTTCATCAATAGGTTTTGTAAAACTAGGCCAACCAGTGCCAGATTCATATTTATCTTTGGATAAAAACAATGGTTCTCCAGTAACAATATCTACATAAATTCCTTTTTTATAATTATTCCAGTATTCATTTGAAAATGCACTTTCTGTAGCTCCATTTTGCGTAACATTATATTGTAAATCTGTTAATTTTTTCTTCATCATCTTATCATCTAACTTTTTGTAAAGTTTTTCATCTACTTTAACAGTTGTACTATTTTCAAGCAATGAAAAATCTATATGACAGTAGCCATTTGGATTTTTCTCAAGATAATTCTGATGGTAGTCCTCTGCTAAATAATAGTTTTTCAATGGCAATACTTCTGTAACTATTTTTTCATCATATTTACTTTTTTCTTTTTTAACAACATTATTTATTACTTTTAAATCTTCTTCATCTTTATAGTATATTCCTGTTCTATATTGTACTCCCATATCATTTCCTTGTTTATTCATTGATGTAGGATCAATTGCTCTAAAATAAAATTCCAATATAGTATCAATATTTACTCTCTCTGGATCATACTTTACATGCACTGTTTCTGCATGACCTGTATCTTTATATACAACATCCTCATATGAAGGATTTTCTGTTTTTCCATTGGCATAACCTGATGTTACATCAGCCACACCATATATCCTAGAAATATATGCTTCAACCCCCCAGAAACAACCACCAGCTAACCATATTTCTTTTAAATCTACATTCATGTAATCAACTCCTTCATTGGGATTTTTTTCTTTTTTTAAACTAAATTTATTCTCCTTAGGAGAACCTAAAAAATAATACCAAATTCTTTTCGTCTGAAATTCGCTTAAATCATGCGAATTCATACTCGAGAATTAGAGTTTATTTTTTTATCATTGTTTGACAATTGGTTAATGTATATGTAATTTTATCTTTACCCATAAATATTAAACATTAATTCAATAATTTTATTTTTTAGAAATTTGTTCAATTATATTTTTTGTCAACTAATTAAACAGGAACTTCTGAATAAGGATAAAAAATAAAAATATGATATTTTATAAATATCACAACTTAATTGTCAAATTTTCACTATTGCTAATTTTCTATTTTGTCTTAAAGGTTTTTTTCTTTTCAATGTCGAATAATGTATTATGTTGGAATTTTATATTTTACTTTGTTCCAATATTATTATTTAGATTTTCCTAACTGTTCCTAAGATTTCTTACATATAATGGGGTGTCTTTATGGATTATTTAAATTTACTTTTAAAAAATAAATTCAAATTTATTTCTTTAATTGAAGAAGATTCTATTAGTTGTATTTGGCTTGCTCAAAATATTGAAACTAGTAACAATGTGCTAGTTAAAATCTTAAATAAAAACTCTATTTCAAAAAGAATTGACGATATTATAAGATTCAAAAATGAAATTACTATTGTATCTAATTTAAATTCAAAAAACATTGTTAAAATTATTGATTTGGGTGAAATAGATGAAACATATTATATTGTAATGGAATATATTGAATTACATAGTCTTCAAAAATCATTTCAAAAACACAAAAAATTTAGTATTACTGAATCATTAGAATTAATAAGCAATTTATGTGAAGCACTTTTTACTATTCATAAAAATGATATTCTTCATAGAAATTTAACCCCTGGAAGTATCATAATTGGAGATACTAATTTCTTAAATGTAAAACTTATTGATTCTGGTACTGCACAAATCCGTGAATCAGATATTAGAAATAAAACTAAAATGCTTTATTTGCTCTATTATACTTCACCTGAACAAAGTGGTCTTATTAGGAAATCTGTTGATGAACGTTCTGATCTCTACTCACTTGGTATAGTATTTTATCAATTATTAACTAATAAATTACCATTTTCAGGCAATTCAATGAATTCTATAATGCATCAGCATATTGCAAAAACTCCAACATATCCATTAATTTATAATCCATCAATTCCTAAAGTATTAGCAGAAATTGTTATGAAATTATTAGAAAAAGAACCTGATAAAAGATATCAAAGTGCTGAAGGACTCAAAGAAGATATAAAAAAATTTATTCAGGGAGAAAAATCTTTTTTACTTGGACTTAATGACAAGTTTATTAGAATTAATTTTAATTCTACTTTCATTGGTAGAGAAAAGGAAATTAATACTTTATATAATCTTTACGATGATGCCGAAAAATCTAAAGGGTCAATTTGTTTTATAAGTGGTGAAGCTGGCAAAGGTAAAACTCGCTTAGTAGAAGAGCTGAGAAATTATGTTTTTAAAAAAAATGGCGTTTTTGTAAAAGGCAAATCCTTTTCAGGACTAAATAAAATTCCATTTAGTATTTTAAAAGATATAACAAATAATTATTTAAAAATATTCAATCGTTTTGATGATAAAAAAAAGAATCTTATTAGAAAAAACATCTCTGAAAAAATTGAAAACTTTGGTAAATTAATTCTATCTCTAAACCCCAATCTTGAAACAATTACTGGTCCAAGTTCAAATATTGTTGAACTTAATCCAGAAAAAGAAGCTACCAGATTTCAAATAACTTTAAGTAAGTTTTTTTATGCATTGAGTAAATCAAATGATGTACTAGTTATTATGTTAGATGATCTTCAATGGACTGACAGTGGAACATTTAATATTTTAAAAGAATTGCAAAATCAAATTTGCGATTATCCACTGCTTCTCATTGGAACATATAGAGATAATGAAATCACAGAAAATCATATATTAAGAAAATTCATAGACCACTCAATTGAGGAAAACCTTTCATTACATCAAATTAATCTTCAGCCATTTGATATTCAAAAAATGACTCAATTTATATCAAACTTATTACACTCAAATAATAAAAGTATTCAAGAGATTTCCAAATTCATTCTTAAGAGAAGTATGGGAAACCCTTTCTTTTCAATGGAAATATTAAAACATCTTATCTATGAAAAGGCAATTGTAAATATTAATAATACTTGGCAAATTGAAAAAAAAATTCTTGAAAATATTGAAATCTCGGAATCGATTGTGGATATTTTACTAAAAAGAATATCCACTTTAAATTCTGATGAATCGCTTATTCTATCAAGTGCTGCAATTTTAGGTAATAAATTTGATATAGAAATTCTATCAGAAATAACCAATATTAAAAAAGAAAATATATTAAATGTTGTAGATAAAGCAGTAAAAATGCAGCTTTTAGAACAAGATATAGATGAATATGGAAAAATTATTTTTGTTCATGATAGAATTAAAGAAGCCTTCTACAAACTTATGAAAGAAGAAGAGAAGAAAGCAACACATCTACGAATTGTAGAAATCATCAAAAATTACAACTTAAAAAATTTATATGAAGTAATCTACGAAATTGCCTATCACTATATTGAAGCAGATAATAATTTAAATATACTTAAATATGCATACCCAGCAGGTGAGAAAGCAATAAAAGAATATGCCTATGACTCTGCATTAAAATATTTTTTACATGTAAAAAATATTTTAGAACTTGAGAATCGTAAGGGAAGTGAGTTTTGGATTAATTGTACTCAAAATGCTGGAAATTCAGCTGCAATTGTTGGTTCTTATGATCTTGCTTTAAATCTTTTTAAAAGTATCTTAGAATATAATATAGAAAAAATTAAAGTTGTAAAAATACATCTATCTATCACTCAAACTTATTATAAAAATGGAGACTGGGACAACTGCTATGCATATGGAATAAATGGACTAAAACTCCTTGGTGAAAAATTTCCTAAAAATAAATATTCACTATATTTAGGAATAATAAAAGAACTTACAGTTCATGAAATTCAAAAGTTTTTTCTAAATTCTGTTTATACAAAAAAGAAAACTATGAATCCTTCAGATAAAAGTGTTTTAGCTTGTGAAATAATGGAATATTTAATTCAGGGAGCAATTGTAAATGATGTTGTAAAAAGTTTATACTTACAATACAGAACCCTTAATATTGCTGAAAGAAAACTTGGTTGGTCTAGACTACTTGCAATGTCTTTAATGGGCTATGGTGCTATGATGATGAGTTTACCTATGTTTAAAAAATCTCAATATTATTTTAATAAATCAATAACTATGAAAAATGAAATGAATCAATATACGGATTTTGCAAAGTGGTGCCAGACTATAGGGTTTCTTTATCAATGGAATGGAGATTATCACAAATCTGAAGAATATTTCAATAAAAGTATTAAACTATATAAAAAAATTGGTGATATCAAAGAAATATATTTTTCTTTATTAGGTTTAATTCAATTAGCCATGTATCGAGGTGATTTTAGTACATATAATCGTTTAAGTAATGAATACCAAATTTTTGCAAATAAAACTAGCAGTATCTATTCTAAAACTCTCATGAATTCTAATTTTATACATTATAATAAAGAAAATGGATTTTTTGAAAAAGCAAAAACATTATGCGAAATCAATTTTGAACTTTCAAAAAAATCAAATAATTTATTTATGTATTGTGCAACTCTTAATTATTATGGCGGAATATGTTTAATGATGAATGACATTAAAACAGCTTTAAAATATCTAGAAAAATCTTATCATATAACTATAGATCAAAGTTTCTTAAAGCAATATCATT
>JBDMZA010000754.1:0-8954 GCA_039770155.1 Clostridiales bacterium | reverse complement strand
ATAATTGGGGATATCAGACTTGTTATGGTGGTGCAGATGGTGAACCAGTTAATATGGTAGCAAATTATTATAAACCAGGACCAGGAACAACTAAGAACAAAAACCGTATTGCACAGGCAGATGAAGGAATTTGGTATGTTTCTGATAATTTCATGGAAGGAAGCGCCGATGTTACAAAAGATAACTGGAAAGGTGTTACAATTAAAAGTGGCAAAAAATCTAGTACTCCATGGAATGCAATGCCAATTCGTCAACAAACTGCTGAAGAAGCATACAAAACTGTGCTTGACACTGTTGGATGTTCAAAACCTAATCGTGACTCTGTAGATAAACGTATCATAGAAGAAGTTCGTACTGGTACTGCAACATATGGTGAAAATGGTCTTATAACTACACCTACTGATGTAGGTGGATGGCCTGCTTTAGCAAGTGGAACAGCCCCATTAGATTCTGATCATGATGGAATGCCTGATTCTTGGGAAACTAGCAATGGTCTTAATCCAAAAGATGCAAGTGATAGAAACAAAAAAGATTCAGTTGGTTATACTATGTTAGAAAAGTATATTAATAGTGATGATTTAGTATCAGTTACACACGATACTGCTGCTGTTACAGATAATTCAGTAGCTGAAGCTAACAGTTCAAAAGATACAACATCAACTACTGAAGATTCAAAAACTAATTTGGATTCTGATGAACAATCTAAAGATATTTCATTATCTGAAAAAGAAGACTCACCAACAACAGTTATTGGAGATTCAGTAACTGCTTCAAATTCTGATGAACAATCTAAAGATATTTCAACAGCTGAAGAAGACTTACCAAAAACAGGAGAGACTTCAAATGCATTAACTATTTATATTGGACTTTTCATGGTATTAATGGGTATATTATTTATTATTAGAAAATATAAATATAAATATAATTAATAAAAAACGCTGAGAAAGCATTAAATAATCTATTAAGAAATAAGCTGATTTCTGTATTTTTCTGAAATCAGCTTATTTAAATTTCATTGACATCTATAATTATGAATCATTAATTCTAATGCATAATCAAAAAATGACTTAAAACTGTTCAATATCTTACAATCGAATATTTATTAATTTTTATTATTATTAGTAAAAAAGAAGAATATAAAATTTTAGTTAAATTATCTTTTCGTCACATTTTCTGACTCAACATGCAAATTAAAAGTGATTTTTAGTTTCATAACTTTCAGCTAGTTAATTGATTATAGAAATTAGATAGCTAGTAATTTTTCTTCGAATTTTTACTTTGAAGTTATTGTTGACATATATCGACTATCTATATATAATTATATATAGATAGTCGATATATAACTTAAGGAGGTGATTTATATTGAAAATTGATAAAAGTTTAATCTCTGGTAGTACAACAATGTTAATTCTTAAATTGCTTGAAACTAATGATATGTACGGTTATAAAATGATTGAAGAACTAGAACGACTTTCAGAAAATGTTTTTACTCTCAAGGCAGGAACGCTTTATCCTTTGTTACATAATCTTGAACAAAAAAACATGATAGAATCATACACTAAATTATCTGAAAATGAAAGATCACGTAAATACTATAAAATCACCAGACAAGGTCAAACATTTTTAAAAGAAAAAAAATCTGAATGGAACGCTTACATATCCACTGTAAACAAGGTTTTAGGAGGCTTTAATTATGCAATCAACTAATAAAAAAACAGCAGATTTTCTTAAATCAGTCTGTAATGAAATTAAATTTAAAAATATTCATAATGATATAAAAAAAGAACTCTCAAATCACATTGAAGATCAAAAAGATAACTTTGTCAAACAAGGTATTAATGAAAATATAGCCACGGAAAAAGCTATTAAACAAATGGGGGATCCTGTTACCATTGGTACAAAATTAAATAAGATACATAGACCGTATACAGATTGGCCTATATTATCAATAATTGCAATTTTTATTCTCTTAAGTGGTATTGTTCAATATTTTATGTCCTCCGTATATTCATATACATTTGTTAGTATATATAGATTTTTTATATATTCAGTAATTGGAATTGTAATGTTTGCTTTTATTTATTTTTCTGATTATTCATTTTTGAAAAATTCTTCAATAAAAACATTTTTTGTACTTTTAACAATCTTACTATTAAGTATTATTAAATTTAATGTAATAAATGGTACCTATACATTTTTGTACTATTTTACATTACTGTTCATTCCGCTACTTGCTAGTATAATGTATAAATTTAAAGATAGTAGTTACTTGGGTATTTTACTCTCAAACATATTCTTTATAACTTTAATGTGTATATTCATTTTTACAAATGCTAAGACTTCAATAGTTTTACTTAGTATTTCATGTTTTTTAACATTTACTTTCGCTATAATAAAAGGTGGATTTGGTAAAAATAAAATATTATCTCTTATCATTGCATATGTACCAAATTTGATTACCATTATTGCTTTATATATTAATGGCTTTTTTAGTAGTTTTATAAATTGTACATTTTATCCTAATAAGGATCCTATGAATTATGGATATTTAATATTACTTGTTAGGAAATTAATTTCTACTTCTAAACCTTTTGAAGGATCAAATTCGACTTTTACTAATCTAGCATTACCAAATGACTATACTTTAACATTTTTAATTTCAACATTTGGTTATATTCCAGGTATATTAATTATAGGTATATTAACTATATTTATTATCAGAATATTTGCTTTAGTGTTTAAACAAAAAAATCTTTTTGAAAGCATACTATCTTTTTCTATTTGTTTAGTAATTTCTGAACAAATCATTTTGTATATTCTTTCAAATACAGGTGTTATAAGTGGAAATTTCATGACTGTATTACCATTAATTTCTTATGGTTCCTTAGGTTTTATATTTAATATTGTACTAATCGGATTACTACTATCAATGTATCGAACAAAGAATGTTATAAACAAATCCAATAAAAATTTAAGTAACATAAAGTTTTTTTTTAGTAAACATGAGAGTAAGTCAAACTAATGTAAAAATAGCAATTTAGCTTTTACTTTTCAAAACCATTATATTTACAAATTCAAAGTCAAATTTAAAAAATGTATCAAATAAAGTCTTATACATTTTTAATTTTTTTCTAATATAATTTTCTTTTTTTATTTATAATGAAATACTTTGTTTATTTCATTCTTTTTTTTGATAAATATTTTATTTTAATAATTAAATTGATTTTTTTCAAAACCTATATCATACATTTTACTTTCATACTCACAAGACTCCATATCCTTATAAGTATGTATCAAATTTTTATTTTCATCATAAATATCAATATAATAAATAAATGAATCAGTTGTTTCTTCAATTGTTTCATATTTTGTAACAATACAAGTAGATGTGTCTAATTTATAATAATCTCTATTTTGATTCAAATATATATGTTTCTTAAAATTTATCTTTTCTTTTTTATCAGGTAATATGATTTCATTTCCATCATAATCATATACGTATAATTCATATATAGTATTGTATATTTGTTGTTGGTCTATTTTTGCACTTTTTATTGTAATATAATTATTATTAAAATCTATAATATTCATTGTATCTTCTTTTTTAAATGGACCAATAATATATTTTCCTTTAGAATCAATCACACCTTCAATTATATCTTCTGTATATTTTGTACAAACATATAAGTCTCCTTTAGCATTTAAAATAGCTTTTTCGAGATCTTTTTTGGTAGTCATAATTAATTCTAATTTATTATCATATATAT
This sequence comes from Clostridiales bacterium, assembly GCA_039770155.1. Lineage (GTDB taxonomy): Bacteria > Bacillota > Clostridia > Acetivibrionales > JBDMZA01 > JBDMZA01. The sequence goes on along the minus strand of JBDMZA010000754.1, from coordinate 5,187 downwards.
CATAAAAATCATCTTTATGACATATATATAAACATTCCTTAGAATTATAATATAAATCTTTATAATTCTCTGTAAAAATTTCTTTTCCCCTAAAATCAATCAATTTATTTTTTTCATTTTTTTCTACAATAAATCCTTTACTACAAACATAAAAATTACATCTATACTCTAGTGTATATGCTTTATCTTCTTCTGTAACATATTCGCATTCGGTGAGTTTATCATTAACACCCATACAATAATCACACTCACATTCGTACTCATCATACTTTGTATACTCAGATGCATCGTAAATAAATGGGACAAGAACGTTACCCTCAAAGTCAATAACTCCAGCATGACCATCTTTAACAGCAAGTAAAAAATCAGTATTCGTGGCAAGGATTTCCAAATAATCAAATTCACCTCTTAAATATTCTGTAGTATTCAAATCAATTAAAAAATAATCGATTTTTTTATCACCTTCTTCTGAGGCAACCGCATACCCATTATCACAAAAATATGAACAACTGTAGTATTTGTAATAAATAATCACATTATACCATGAACTATCAGACACATCATCCATAGAACTATCTAGTGTATCAACATATCCATATCCACTATACCAATCACCATCAGATTTGGGATACAAATTAAAATTTCCTTCTTTGTGTTGAATTTTATCAAGATAGGTAATTTCAAGAGTCTTATCAACTTTAAGATTCTCTGGTTTTATAGTTGATTTTGTTTTTTTAGAATCATCCTTTTTAATTACTTTACTTATAGGACTGTATAAAGTAAATGCTATACATAAAAGTAAACTTGTAATTATTGTAACTATTAAAAAGTTTTTTTTCAAAATTAACTCCCCTTGTTATATATTATAGTTTAAAATATAAATTCATTCAAATTATCACAGTTAATATAGTGATAAATATATATATAATAGTTGTTTTAATATAACAGTCATTTTATATGAATATTATATTAAAATAAATAACTTAAATCAATATTTAATCATTTTATCATTGAAAAACCAGTATAAATTTTATATCTATAACAAGAGTATAAATAGCGATAAATTACAAACTAAGGGATATCCAAAAAATAAACTCTAATTCTAGAGTATGAATTCTTATGATTTAAGCGAACTTCAGTCTCTTTATCAACAATCTCTAATATTTTCCGAACTGTTGTTATTTGGTAATATATTAATAAAATAGCCAAAAAACAATATCACATTCTTTTTGTATTAGGATCATTATAATTAAATGATACATTACTTAAGACATGGATTTATTTTTTGGCTATATATTAGGGATATCCAAAAAATAAACTCTAATTCTCAAGTATGAATTCACATGATTTAAGTGAACTTCATACGAAAAGAATTCGGTATTATTTTTTAGATTATCCTAAGTTGCTTTTATATATTTTATAATCTGTTTTTTTATTACATCATTCCAGGCATTCCGCCCATTCCGCCAGGCATACCACCACCCATTGGTGCTCCGCCGCCGCCTTCTTCAGGAATATCTGCAACAACACTTTCAGTTGTCAATACCATAGAAGCAACTGAAGCAGCATTTTGAAGTGCTGATCTTGTAACTTTTGCAGGATCAACAATACCTGCTTGAATCATTCCACATAATTGACTTGTTAATACATCATAACCTTGACCAACTTCACTGTTCATAACTTTATTAACTATTACAGAACCTTCTAAACCAGCATTTTCAGCAATTTGTCTTACAGGTTCTTGTAATGCTCTTTCAATAATTTGTAATCCTGTTTTTTCATCACCTTTTGCATCTTTAATCAGTTTTGAAATTCTTGAAATTACATTAATTAAAACTGTTCCTCCACCTGCAACAATGCCTTCTTCAACAGCAGCTCTTGTAGCAGCTAAAGCATCTTCAATTCTTAATTTCTTTTCTTTCATTTCAGTTTCAGTAGCTGCACCAACTTGAATTACTGCAACTCCTCCTGATAATTTAGCTAATCTTTCTTGTAACTTTTCTTTGTCAAAATCAGATGAAGTATCTTCAATTTGAACTTTTATAGATTCAATTCTCTTTTTAATTTCATTTTCATTTCCTGCACCATCAACTAAAATAGTATTTTCTTTTTGAACTTTTATTTGTCTTGCTCTACCTAATTGTTCAAAAGTAGTATCTTTTAATTCTAATGCTAATTCTTCAGTTATAACTTCTCCACCAGTTAGAATAGCAATATCCTTCAACATTTCTTTTCTTCTATCACCAAATCCTGGTGCTTTGACAGCAACGCAATTAAATGTTCCTCTTAATTTATTTAAAACCAATGTAGCTAAAGCTTCGCCTTCAACATCCTCAGCAATAATTACAAGTTTTTTACCTTGTTGAACTACTTTTTCTAATAAAGGTAAGATGTCTTGAATATTTGTAATTTTCTTATCAGTAATCAAAATATACGCATCATCCATTATAGCTTCCATTTTATCAGTATCTGTTACCATATATGATGATAAATAACCTCTGTCAAATTGCATTCCTTCAACAACTTCTAAACTTGTTCCCATTGTCTTTGATTCTTCAACAGTTATAACTCCATCATTTGTAACCTTTTCCATAGCTTCTGCAATTAAGCTTCCGATTTCTTCATCATTTGCAGAAATTGAAGCAACTCTTGTTATATCTTCTTTACCTTTGATATTTTGACTAAATTCTTTAATTCCTTCTACAGCAGCTTCTACAGCATGAGCAATACCTTTTTTAATTATCATAGGATTTGCACCCGCTGCTACATTTTTAAGTCCTTCTCTAATAATAGCTTGAGCTAATAATGTAGCTGTAGTAGTACCATCACCTGCAACATCATTAGTTTTAGTTGCAACTTCTTTAACTAACTCAGCACCCATTTTTTCAAATTTATCTTCTAATTCAATTTCTTTTGCTATAGTAACACCATCATTTGTAATAAGTGGTGAACCGAATTTTTTATCTAAAACTACATTTCTTCCTTTTGGTCCTAATGTAACTTTAACAGTATTAGCTAATTTATTAACACCGGCTTCTAATGAGCGTCTTGCCTCTTCGCCAAAAATTATTTCTTTTGCCATTTGTGTTTCCCCCTTTATAGTAACTTATAAATTTCTGATTTTAAGAGAGCCTAAAAATAATACTGAATTCTTTTTGGCTGAAGTTCGCTTAAATTATACGAATTCATACTCAAGAATTGGAGTTTATATTTTGTGGATATCTCTTAATCATTTTTATAACTTTAAACAATCATTATATAATTACAATACATTTAAAAATCAAGGTATAATTTCCCTAAATAATATACAGTACTAATGTGGAACGACCACAAATCCTGTGATTCATTATTTTAAAATGCGAACTTATTTTTTGATTGTACCTTAATCAACAATTGCTAAAACATCACTTTGTTTTAAAATAGTATACTCTTGATCCTCTAACTTAACTTCTGTTCCTGAATATTTGCTTATTAAAACCTTATCTCCTACTTTAACTTCCATTTTTTCTTCTGAAGTTCCCGGTCCAACAGCTACAATCTCAGCTACCTGTGGTTTTTCTTTTGCTGAATTTGGTAATACAATTCCACTTGTAGTTGTTTCTTCTTTTTCCATCATTTTAATAACAACTCTGTCTGCTAAAGGTTTAATGCTCATTTATATACCCCCTCATAATCTTTCATTTAAATTATTGTTAGCACTCACTACACTTGAGTGCTAATTACATACTAAATATAATATATAAGTAAAACACTTATCAAACACGTGAATTAAGCAAAATCCATCAAATTTGACTAATGTACTATTTTTTATGCCGATATAATAAGAAATTCGGACTATTGCTCCGAATTATTATTATTTAAGTTTATTTATATTTTTAGTATAACTTTAAACAAATTTTTTGAACCTACATCAATAAATTTAATTTCCTTATACATATATTTTTTCCTTTTTAATTTTGATAAACTCATATTTGTTCCTAAAAATCTTTTTTTGTCATCTTGAATTAAAAGTCTTTGATAAAGCCATGAATTTCTTCTTTTAGAATTTCTTTCATAAAGATATCTATAAACACGGTTGGCCGAAGATAAAGAACCAGGATTTGTAATTATTACTTTATTATCCATAATATCAACAACAATTCCTTTATAAGTATCCATATAATCTCTATGAACAATTGCATTTGCTATTAATTCAACCAATAAATCAAAAGGATACTTGTTATAATCCAAAGTCTTTGATAAATACTCTGTAATTTCATTTAGAGAGATTATAATATTGCCATAAAAACTATTTTCATTCATTTTGTATATAATTTTCACATTACAGTGAGGCAAATAAAGAGAAGGATTTTTTCCAAACAATAACATACCTCCAATTGTTGGAATATATCCTCCTCTTTCAGTTTCTCTACCGATAAAACCCATCGTATCAAGCAAAACTTCACTTGGATGTTCTGTAAATACATTTAAATTTTTAAAATAGGTTTGAATTAAATTAAAATCTAAATCCTCGATTTTTGAGCCCTTTAAGATAACTGTTTCAAAAGTAAAAAAGCCATGCTGCTGTAACATAGCTGCAAGTTCTCCTCTTCTTGCTACATCTGTTGTTGAGCCTCTTCTAATATAAAAAGCTCCATTTTGAATCATTTGATGAGGTTTATGATTACTTTTATAGATAGTAATAATTGCTATAGACTTACCATCCAAATTAACAAATTCAAGTGAAACTGGGACTGGTGGATCACATCTATTATAAATAATTTGTTGTATTCTTTCTTCACTATATAAATCTTCTCTTATTCCTATTACATTTCTTGTTTTATCTTCTATACCAAATATTAAGTAACCTCTTCCACCTCTTGAATTAGCAATGGCAATTATATCCTTTGCCAATTCTTTTTTTTCACTTTCTCTTCTAAGACTTAATCTAAGTTTAAAATCAACTTTAGGATTTTCACCTTTTTTTATTATTTGTTTTAACTTAAATTTATCCATAATTTCTCCTGTATTTAAGAGATATCCAAAAAATAAACTAGTAAACTCTTTTTAAAAAAGTTGTATTATGAAATTTTTGATTATGTCTTAGGAGAGCCTAAAAAATAATACCGAATTCTTCTCGAGAATTAAAGTTTATTTTTTGGCTATCCCTTACTTCTTTTTATAAGTTCATCATATATATTATCAATT
>JBDMZA010000753.1:0-2897 GCA_039770155.1 Clostridiales bacterium | reverse complement strand
TTATATTATATTTAAGCAACTGTAAATTGTATTGTTAGGGGCGTTAAAAATGAAAAATAAAAAGTATAATTCAAAATATCTGTCCAATAATAATCAATCAACTGGCAAAAAAAAATCAATATATCAAAAATTTTTAAATAAATTTAAAAATAGTAATTATTTTTGTATTAATAAAAAAACCTCAGTTATTTTAATGGTAATAATCACTTTTACTATTTTTACTTTTATTGTTTTTTCTAGTTCAAATTATATAGACAATTCATTTATTAGCTTTACAAACTATACAGATACACCTCATAAAAAAACTATGGAACCAATTAAAAATAATGATATTAATAATAATTCAAAATCAACAAAAAATAAGACTATGCAACCTGAAATAAGTTCATCAAATAAATCTAAAATCACCACTCCAAAGCCCACCAATAATCAATCTGATGAAAATCCAATTGAAGATGATAATATTAGATTAAAACTTGAAAGTATTATTGGTTTGGAAGAAGATTTTATTATTAAATTTTTTGGCAATCCGGATAGAGTAGATCTAAGTGAAAACAATCATAAATGGTACATATATAATAGTGATTATTCCAAATTTATAATGATTGGTATATTAGATAATAAATGTGTATCTTTTTATACAAATACAAGTTTTTATAGTATATTTTATGACATAAAAGTAGGTGTTCCAACTAATAAATTAAATGAAATGGGTCTAAAATCAGATTCAAATAATAGAACAACTTGGAAAAATGAAATTTCTAATATTGTTGTTTTTCATAATCCTAAAAGACAAAATTCAATTTCAGGTATTTATGTATATTCTCAAACTTTAAATAGCTCTGAATATAATAAGGAGAAAGACTATTCAAAAAACAATCTTCTCGAATCTTTTGAAACTCAATTTTTCGATATATTAAATGCTTTTAATGCAGAAAATCACTTATTTAAGCTTAAATGGCACGATTCTTGTTCAGATATTTCATGTGAAATTAATAAGAGTCTGTATGATTTAAAACCTAAAGACCAAAATTATCTTGATTCAAAACTTTCTGAACTTAATTTAACTGGATCATTGGAAAACTATAGTTCAAATAATCCTATTTATTTATTTGAGACATTCTTAAACAACACCAATATTGACTTATATTCCCAAGAATTTATTTTTTTTGTTGGAAGTATTTCTCCAACCAATGACTCTAGCTCGTTAAACTTGTCTACCATATTTATTAAAAATATGGTTCAATAATAGACTATACTAATATGATATGCTATAATTACTAATATTTAGTTATTGATTTTAGGGTGTGTTTATTTATGGACAAAAATGATTTAATTTACTCTTACGAACCTATATGGGGAAGTTGGGAAATTGAAAATCTTATCGGTACTGGAAGTACCGGAAATGTATATAAAGTAATTCGGAATGAATATAATAAAAAATATGAATCAGCTGTAAAGTTTATAGTAGTTCCTACCTTTGAGCAGTATAAAAGTGTAATCTCCTATTTTAATAGTGGAGACATAAATTCAGTTAGTGAGTATTTCGAAAATATCGTACAATACATTTTAAATGAAATCGAACTTCTATACGATTTAAAAGAACATGGAAATATAATAAATTATGAAGATCATTTAATTAAAAAAATTGATAATAAAAATGAATGGCATATACTAATAAGAATGGAATATGCAAATTCACTAGATTATCATATACTTAATAACAAGCTTTCAGAAAAAGATATTGCAAAAATTGGAATAGACATTTGCAGTGCATTAGATTTTTGTCATAATAAAAATATACTGCACAGAGATATTAAAGAAGCCAATATATTTGTATCCAAAAATAAAATATATAAATTAGGTGATTTTAGTATATCAAAGGAAGTATCTGATGTAACAATGGCACATACAAAGATAGGAACTTTCACTTATATGGCTCCAGAAGTTTTTAATAATAAGCCTTATACTAAAAATGCTGATTTGTATTCTTTGGGTATTGTCTTATATAAACTTTTAAACCACTGTAGAATGCCATTTTTACCTGAACATCCAGAAAAAATATTACCTAAAGATATAGAAAAATCAAATATGTCAAGATTATCTGGTGAAGAAATCACTAAGCCTTCAAGCATAAATGATGATTTTTTTCTTATCCTAAAAAAAGCTTGTGCTTTTAATCAAACCCAAAGATATGAAAAAGCTATTGAAATGAAAAAAGATTTAGAATCAATTTATAACAGCTGTAGTCAGGAACCGATTTTATTTATAAACAGTAATAAAGAAAATAATACAAATACTTTTATAAGTTTTAAAGATGCTAATAAAACTCACACTTACAACAATTTATTTAATCAAAATACTGTAAATGATAGTGAATTATTAAATGTATCAAGTTTAAATAAGCAAAATTTAAGTGACGAAAATTCAAGTGAGTCAGATTTAGTTGAAGAAGATAAAGTAAATACTACAACTACAACTACTAATAAGAATGATAAATTCAAAAACATACTTAATTATGTATTCAAATTCTCAATAATAATATTACCGATCATTTTAATTGTATTATTGATTATTATTACTAAAAACAGTAATTCTGGTACTGCAACAGAAATAACAAAAACTCAAACTACAAAAATAAAAAAAACTACAAGTATTCCTGATGAAAGTAGTTCTAATGACAAAGATGACAATGCCAAAACTAATAATTATTATAATAACAATAAAAAAAATACTGATAATCGTACTTTAGTTCCTTATAAAACAGATGCTATAATTTTTGAAACACCATTGAATGAAAATACATTTATTCCATCTACAAGTACTACTGTACCTGAACCTACTAATACTATTGAACCTACTGAACAATTACCAACAATTACACCAATACCAACCCA
>JBDMZA010000752.1:0-3522 GCA_039770155.1 Clostridiales bacterium | reverse complement strand
TTTTCCCATTATACTCTCCACTCTCATAAACAAATTGAATATATTCTATATCATTTACATTTTAATAATTAATAATTAATATAATAATATCAACAAATAGTTCCATTAACAACATTTATTTTATGCATTTATATATTAATAAGGCATTAACAATAATAATATTTCCAATAAAGTTTTTACCACCAATATATACAAGTAAATTCTTATCTTATTTGCCTTCAATCTACTCAATTGTCATATCAAGGCAAACGCATCAATTTTCAAAAAATATATAATAATAAAAACACCATTAATTTTATTATTACTGAAAGATATAAGTGAATATACTTATTATATAATTTATATTACTATCATTTCATAATAAAACTAACATAATGAATAAAATACATATATTATGTTGGTTTCAAATTATAAAATCATGATTAATTTTCACTTTAATCTTTGTATTCACCTATATAAGATAATTATAAACACATTCACCAATCCAACTCAACTGTCTTGTATCAGTTTCGTATTTTCAAATTTCTTCATTTTTAATGATTTTAAACGATATGGTCCGATTTTTTTCTGTAAAACTTAAGAAAAAATGAAAGTTTATAAAAATATAAAACTTTCATTTACTTCGATATACAATAGATTCCTATTCAAGGTTAAATCATGTTAATAATTAATTCATTTCTATTAACGATAAGAGCAGATAAAAACGACAACAGGTGTGAGGGAGATGATTTTTGATTATGGCAGTAAATTATTAATCATCTTCAATAGTTCCAATTAATTTTACAGAATTTTTTGAATAATCATAGTCTATTTTATCTAAAAATATACAATCTCTACCTTTAAGATCTCCATATTTTGTATTAATAGGTATTATCTCCATAAATTTTTACCTCCTAAAATTTTAAAATGTATGTTTTTCATTTTTGAAACAATCATCAATTAATTTAATTTCTTCTAAAAAAGCTTCTTTTTTGGTAAATGGGCATTCACCTGAAAAATACCAATCACATAAAAAAAATAATATTTCATAAACACTTGTATAGTATTCATCAGAAAATTTGTTCCTTGTTCTAAAATTTTCATGTTGTGTCCAACTTTCTACAGATGTATAAATATGCCAAAATCCATTCCATTTGAACCTCTGCGACTAGTACCATTACAATGTTTTGATAGTTCATTAATATTTTCTATCAGTTCATATATATTTTTACCTTCTACTTCTTAACTCAAAGATAAAGTTGAATAACTACGTAAACTAGGGGGACCCAACAACACGAAAACCAGTAAAGTAGTTACGATCACTGGGATGGCCATAGTAGCGGTAAGCAGAACGACAAGCCCTAGCATCGTAGTTCCAGCCACCACCACGCAAAACGCGATAAGAACCACTATCTGTATTAATAGGATTTTCCACTGTTCCTTTTTCATTACATTTATCATAATAATCTTCGTTGTACCAATCTTCACACCACTCCCACACATTTCCATGCATATCATATAATCCCCATCTATTTGCTGAATAATTTCCGACTGGATTTGTATTCTTTTTTTTATTATTAAAATTTGCCTGCTCTGTTGTTAAATATTTACCAGTATTAAATGGGGTTTTAGTTCCTGCTCTACATACATATTCCCATTCCGCCTCCGTTGGTAATCTAAATTCTGCATTTTTTTCCTCACTTAACCAATTACAATATGCCTTTGCATCATTCCAACTAACATGTATCACAGGTTGATTCTCATTCTTTTCTTCATTACCATCTGTTCCATCTTTCCAATTGATACCTGATTTTTTTATCCAGTCTTCTCCATTATAAAGCGTACTATATCCTTCTTTTTCAGCATCTGTTTCATAGTTTTCTTCTTCGATAAATTTTTTAAATTTTTCTATTGTAACTTCATACTTTCCCATATAAAAACTATCTAGTTTAACTTTATGTAATAATTCGTCATCATCTCTATCATCTTCAGATTCAGGACTTCCCATTTCAAATTCTCCACCTTCAATATAAACAAAATTTTCTTTTATATATTCATTTTCTAGCTCATTGTCTCCATCAGTTTTTTTAACATCATCATTCTCATTCAGTTTATCTTTATTACCATCATAACTAATTATATTTACAATTAACCAAATTCCAATACTCACTAAAATAAGTACTGATAATATCACAATAGGTTTTTTAAATTTAAAACTTCGCTTAATATTTTTATCAAATCCATTCAAGTTTTCTTCACTATCCATTTTTATATTGTTATCATCAATTATACTTTCATCATTATTTTTACTAGATGGTGTTTGAGGCAAAGATGACTCTACTAATAATGTTTCATCATTACTAGAAATATTTGCTTCTTCTATTTTATCTTCATTTTTTAAGTCAAAACTATCTTTTTTATCACTTCTTATTTCAGGAGTTTCTACTTTTATTGTTTCTTCTTGAATTAATTTAGTTTCTTTATGATTTTTATTTAACACCATGTGATAATATATAGCTTTCAAATCAACTAACAACAAAGACATGTTATGATATCTTTCATATACATCTTTCATTAACATTTTCATAACTATATTACAGACATTCCCAGGGATATTATCACATATTTCATCTGGCTTTAATGGTACCTCATTAATATGTTTATATATAAATCCATATTCACTATCTGACTCTAAAGGTAATCTTCCTGTTATCATCTGATATAAAACTATTCCTAATGAATAAATATCTGAACCAAATTGAGCATGACTACCCTTTGCCTGTTCAGGAGAAAGATATGCATAAGTTCCTAAAACCTGATTTGTTCTTGTAATTGTTGAACTATCTATCATTTTTGAAATTCCAAAATCACTTAATATTGGTATTCCATCACTTCTTATAAGTATATTACTTGGTTTTATGTCTCTATGAATTATCTTTTTTTTGTGAGCATATTCCAAGGCCTTAGATACTTCTATTATAATTTCAAATGATTTTTCTAAATCTATCTTTTTTTGTATGCTTATTATTTTTGTTAATGTTCCGCCGTCAATATATTCCATAACAATATGAGGAATATTATTCTCAAAAAAATAATCATGGATTGTTACTATATAGGGATGATTAAGTGTTACTAAATTTTCTGCTTCACTTTTAAATCGATTAATGTATTCTTCATTAGTTAAATTTAAATTTATAATTTTTATTGCAACATATCTTTTCATTTGAGTATCAAAAGCTTTTTCAACTCTTGCCATACCACCCATACCAATTTCACATTCTACTTTATATCTATTTTGATAGTATTTATCCATGTTTTCTCCTAATTTTATTATATTTATCTTAAATATAGCAAAATTTGATGAAAATTCAAATTAAAATTAATTTACTTTATGAATACAAAAGTATATCAACAAATTCTTAGCTTCCTCTTATAAATTCTATTTTTATTACTATCATTTCATAATAAAACTAACATAATGTATAAAATGCATATATTATGTTAGTTTTAATTTATAAAATCACGATTTAATTTTCACTTTAA
>JBDMZA010000751.1:0-3201 GCA_039770155.1 Clostridiales bacterium | reverse complement strand
TTTAAATTTAACTTCCACTAAAACAAGGATTGAAACCCATTAAATACTTCTATAAGATTATTTTGTAATTCTTTTAACATAATTTAAATTTAACTTCCACTAAAACAAGGATTGAAACCCATAATAATTCTCCTTGAATGAATTTTTGTATAATAATATTTAAATTTAACTTCCACTAAAACAAGGATTGAAACATTTACTTTCTATTAATTTCGCTTGTTGAAAAGAAAATAATTTAAATTTAACTTCCACTAAAACAAGGATTGAAACCTATTATTTTCTTCATAACTTCTCCTTTGTGAGGCATATTTTGATTTAAATTTAACTTCCACTAAAACAAGGATTGAAACCTCGAAGGGAAAATTATTCAGAATCAAAGAAGATAAAAACAAATTTAAATTTAACTTCCACTAAAACAAGGATTGAAACCTAACCTAAAATTATTATCTAAATCAGAAACAACTTATTTAAATTTAACTTCCACTAAAACAAGGATTGAAACTTATACATTGAACTTGGATAACTTGAATTAATATCTACACATTTAAATTTAACTTCCACTAAAACAAGGATTGAAACTGATATGAGGAAAAATCTGGAGATTACTTCAAAGGATCTCTATCATAGCAAATAAATTATATTGGATATTTAAATCTATAATTTTTTTAGGAACAAGTTATTTACAAAAATGAAAGGAACACAATATGATTATATTACTTTCATCTTGTATTCAACTTAAAAACTGAGTCATTCACATTATTAAAATTTCGGGTAAAAAAATATAACTTAATATGTTATATACATACAATAAGTTATATTTATATAAAACTCAAACCTACATAAAATTTTATTTCCTTAGTGTAGATATTCATTTTCATTGTTCTAATTAAAATCAACCTTTAATCTTAATTAACGAAATCCTATACTTTTCCAATAATTGAATATGCTATCTCACAATAATAAAAATACTCATCACTAACAAAATCAATTTCTAATTTTTCAAGAGCATTTTCAAACCATATGATTTGTTTATGTAATTTCGTATTATCAGGATTTTTTCTCAATATACTTTTCATTATATTTAATCTTGGTATAAATTGAATGAAAAATAATTCTTTTCTTTCTCGAGTACTTTTATTCATTGTATCTATAGGATCATAAAATAATTTAATATTTTTAAATCTTGATTTTTTTAGATAAGAATATAACTTTCTTCCTGATTGTCTATCAGACATTCCTTCAATATTTTGATTCATATTAATTATTGCTGGAAGTAATTTATTATCATCAGGATAACATACCTTAGAGCCATCTTCACTTGTTCTTAAGCAAATAAAACCATCTTCATTAATAAAATCTTTTATTTTATAAACAAATTTTAAAGGATCCAAAAGATGTTGAACAACATAATTTCCAATAACTATATCAAAAGATTCAATACCATTCTCTTTCATATATACTTTTAAATGATCTTCAAAATCATGTGTCTCAATATTTAATGTTTTAAAAATATATTTTTTATTTTTATATTGTGAAATTGCTTCTTCAATAGCTTTTTCATTATTATCAACACCAAAAATTGTTTTTATTGATGAAAATTTTTCAAATCTATCAAAAGTTAAATCTCCATTTGCACATCCAATATCAAGTACAAATATATCATTTTTTGAATTTAATTTTTCTAACATATATTCAATATTTCTTAAATCTATTTTCTTAAAAAGATTACCTTGTACTTTTAATCTTTCTCTTTCGTTATAAAAAGTAGAAGAATATTGAGATAACAATCTCTCATTATTAATCAGAGGCAAAGTATTATAACTAATATCTGTCTTAATTGATATATCAATATTTTCGTTTTCTTCTATATTCGTTAAGCCTGTTTTATTTAAGTCTAATAATTCTATAATTTTATTTATTTCACCATTGTTATTTATCGATTTCAATGATTTAGTGGAGTTTTCATTTCCAAGATGAGTTTGTAATGCTTTTTTTCTTTTTTTTATCAAATTCGAATCAAGATTAGGAATGATTTTTTTATTTACATCAATATGGTAATATATTTGGCGGTTTCCTTCTAAATCTTCATAGTGTTTATCTTTTAAATTATTTTGGAGTTTAACTGAATAAGTTAAAATATCAATAAAAAAATCTTTAAAATTATTATTAATTCTATATTCAAATAAATTATAAATAACATTTTCATCTAATTCTAAATCGTTAAGAACTAAAACTAAATAATACTGAAATAATATTTCTAGTTGTGAAGATGTTATAGGAATTTGTCTTTTTGATTCTAATGATTTATATACATTTTTCATATCAATATTTCTTATGTGGGTTGGAACAGCTCTTCTCAACTTAAAACAACTAGTTATTGTCGGAGAATCAGAATAATCAAAATTATCCCAAAACTCTTTTTTACCTAAACCTAAAGTATCAATATATTTTTGTGCAACAAATCCAAATCTTAACATAAATAATGCACTCCCCTATTACAAATTATTTTCTAACATCTCTAAGTAAATCAAGAAATTTTTTTATTGTTTCTGATGATATATTCATATTTTTTGCCATTTCACAAACTTTTATATAATCCTCTTCAATTGTATATTCTTTATATCTATTTTCACTATCTCCTATTAAATATGATTTTGTTACACCAAAATAATTTGATAATTCTTCAATTAAGTCATGTTTCAGAGAAAGCTTACCATTTACAATCTTTGATAAGGATGATATTGAAATATGAACATTTTCGGATATTTCTTGTAGTGATAAATTTTTTTCGTTTTTTAGTAATTTGAATCTATCTTTAAAGTTAGACATGTATTAAAACCCCTTTATATATAATATAATATAATTTCTTAAGTTGAAACACTATTTTCAAATAATGAAAAAGTTTTCTGTTTTAGATTGACAATTATATCTATATGAAATATAATAAACATAAGTTAAATATTGTGAAGTATTTTTTTGTTCGATACTTTCATATAGAGAAAATATTATATTTAACATTATCTCTATATGAAATAATGTGTAAGTTTTTGCAGGAAAAAGCAAGTTTAAACAATTGTAATGCAAGTTTTTAACAATTATACTTACATTAAGAAAAAGAAATTACACAATAAAGTAAACTAAAAAGTAGTACCCCCACACTCTACCAAAGTATAAGGTACTACTTAACGCAAATAGTCTTAT
>JBDMZA010000750.1:0-4729 GCA_039770155.1 Clostridiales bacterium | reverse complement strand
CTAATGAATGGGACAAGCATACTTATACAGTGCTTAGTGAACTTGATGCTATTATTGAATCTATGATTAATATGGAAACAGGACAACGTGGTTATATGTTAACAGGTAATGAAGATTCTTTAGAACCCTATAATACTGGAAAGGATAACTATTATGAACATTTTAAAAAAGCAAAAGAATTAACATCTGATAATCCAAAGCAGCAAGAATTATTAGGAAATATAAACAAACTGGCTGAAGAATGGATATCTATTGCTTTAGAAGGTATTGACATCAGAAAAAATGTTGCTACTGGTAAGACAAAGATAGAAGATGTAGTAAAGTTTGAGCAAGCTGCAAAAGGAAAAGCATCAATGGATAAATTAAGATCTATTTTAAGTGAAAGCACGGAAATAGAAGAAACATTATTAGAAAGTAGGGGTATGGAATCTAAAAAACTTCAAGATACTACAAAGAATGTACTTGTTGTTGGTTCAATAATTGCTACTTTATTAGCAATTATTATATCATTGTTAATATCTAATATTATTTCGAAACCAATTAATAAATTAAAAATAATTGCTGAAAAAATAGTCGTTGGAGACACTGATATAAAAATTGATATTGACTCAAATGATGAAATTGGAAATCTTGCAAATTCATTTAATTCAGTTATAACTACATTAAATAATTTGATTAACCAAATGAATCACATGTCTAAGCAACATGATTTAGGCGATATTGATGTAAACATAGATGAAGATAAATTCGAAGGTGCATATAAAAATATGGCTATAGGTGTTAATGGTATGGTAAATGATCATATTTCAGTTAATAAAAAAGCAATGGCTTGTATAGCTGAGTTTGGAAATGGTAATTTTGAAGCTAAAATTGAAACTTTCCCAGGCAAAAAAATATTTATAAATAATACTATTGAAGCCTTAAGAAGTAATTTGAAAAAAGTTAAATCAGAAATTAATACATTAATTATAGCTTCAGAAGAAGGTAAGTTAAACGAAAGAGGAGATGTTTCAAAATTTCAAGGAGATTGGGCAGAATTAATAAAAGGATTAAATGGGCTATTGGATAAAGTAATAGAACCGGTAAAAGAAGCATCAAATGTATTAAAAGAAATGTCAAAAGGAAATTTAAAAGTCATGGTTAAAGGCGAATATAAAGGAGATCATGCTGAAATAAAAAATAGTTTAAATTTCACAATACAAATCATAACAAATTATATAAATGAGATATCTAAAATCCTGACAGAACTTTCAAATGGCAATCTTGTTGTTAATATTGATAGAGAATATCTAGGAGATTTTTCAGGAATAAAAAATTCATTAAATATGATTATTAGCTCATTAAACGAAGTAATGGGTAATATTAACAAATCAGCTGAGCAAGTTGCAACAGGCTCGATTCAGTTATCTAAATCAAGTCAAATCTTATCACAAGGTTCTACAGAGCAAGCTAGTTCTATTGAAGAAATTACATCATCTATGGAAGAAATGGCAACTCAAACAAATGAAAACAATAATAATGCTTCAAAAGCAAATGAGATAGTTTTAGCTTCAAAAGATGATGCCTCATCTGGCAACAAGCAAATGCAAGAAATGTTAAAAGCAATGGGTGAAATTAATGATTCTTCTGGGAATATAGCCAAAATAATAAAAGTTATTGATGAGATAGCTTTTCAAACAAATATTTTAGCATTAAATGCAGCTGTCGAAGCAGCAAGAGCAGGACAGCATGGTAAAGGTTTTGCTGTAGTAGCTGAAGAAGTAAGGAATCTTGCTGCTAGAAGTGCAAATGCAGCAAAAGAAACTACTTCATTAATTGAGGGCTCTATAAATAAGGTTAATATTGGAACGAAGATTGCAAATGATACTGCTCAAGCACTTGACAAAATAGTTGTAGGCGTTTCCAAAGTTGCTGATATTGTTAAAGGGATATCAATAGCTTCAAACGAACAAGCAAGTGGTATAGGTCAGGCTAATAAAGCAATAGAAGAAGTTTCTCAAGTAACGCAAACAAATTCAGCAACTGCTGAGGAAAGTGCAACTTCAAGTGAAGAACTTTCAAACCAAGCAGAATTACTTAAAAATATGATTTTAAAATTTAAAATAAAAAATAATACTTCATATTTTAAAAATGTTAATCATAATATAAATAAAGAAATAGTTAAAACATTTTCTGGATTAGATGATTACAATATGGAAGAAAATAAAGAATTAGCACTTAATAGTAGTAGTAATAATATAAAAATCAATTTAAATGATGATAATTATGGTAAATACTAAGTTCAACTTCAAATAAAGTAATTTTATCAGAATTAACCTAACTTAAATGTCTTTTTTAGGCAGAATCAAAAAATAAAATAGACAACTTCTTTAAAAATCTATTGAAAAACTGGTATTTTGGAAAAAGTTATCTTATAAAATTTTTTAATTCTGCCTTAATAAAATTATATCCCTTAAGACTCATGGCACATTTTACATATACTATATTTAGAATTCCAAGGAAGAGGAACTCCGCAATTATCACAATACTTTGAATTTGATTTAATATCTTTTAATAAAATTTCATGAATTTTTTGTGAAGTTTGTTTTTTTTCACTAATAAGTTTTATATGTTGAATCTCTTTTTTAAATACTTTACTCATATTAAAATATAAATCTAACTTTTTATAATATAACTCGAGTTCCTCCAAATTATCTTTATTTGCTATTTTAGGAAATTCAATTTTTTTATCTCTATTTAAAATACAGTCAGAATATATTTTCCACAAATCTTTTAGCTCACTTATAGACTCATCAAAAGGTACACAACATAATCTATAAATTTCACTTTTATTGTTTTCATTTTCTCTTATATATATGCATTTTAGTAATTCTAAATTATGTGAAAGATCAGATTTTTTAAACATCTTACCCTTATAATTAAAATTATTCCATTGTAACATAATTCTATAAACACTTCCAAAATCTATACTTTTGAAAAGTTCCTCATCTGGAAATACATAAATTTCATCTATGTATTTTAAATTTTTCTTTTTCATTGCATTTTTTATAATTTTTTTATTTTCTAGAGAATTTACAAAACCTTTATTATAAATACCTCTTCTTCCAGCTCTACCAGCTATTTGTAATATTTCATCTGTGTTTATCATTCTTTTTTCAAAACCATCATATTTATTTAATTCCAAAAACACTATTCTTTTTATAGGAAGATTAATGCCCATTCCTATAGCATCCGTAGAAACTACAACATTAGTTTCTCCTTTCAAAAAACTTTCAACTTGCTTTCTTCTTGTATCTGGTGGAAGTGAGCCATAAATTACTGTTGATTTTATGCCTTCTCCATCAAGTGCAGAAGCTACTGAAAGAGCCTTTCTTCTAGAAAATACAATTAGGGCATCCCCATCTATAACGTCATCTGGAAATTTAAGCTTTTCTCTTTCTAGAATTAAAGGTGTTTTTCTAAAATGTTCCACAAGAACATATTCATCTTGACATTCTTTTATGATATCTATTAAAACTTCAATAGCATTATATGAGCAGCATATATGGATTTCTCTTGCATAAACCCCAAGAATCGCTCTTGTCCATGCCCATCCCCTTGATCTATCAGAAAGTAATTGAGCCTCATCAATCACAGCTAAATTATAATACTCATTAATGTTTAGTTTTTCAATAGTACTAGATATATGATTTGCACCTGCAATTAGTAATTCCTCTTCACCTGTCAATAAATTACATTTTGTTTTTTTTGCATTCAATCTTTCATATACCTCTAAAGCTAGTAATCTAAGGGGGGCAAGATATACTCCCTTTTTAGAATTTTTCAACTCCTCTAATGCTTCGTATGTCTTACCTGAATTTGTTTCTCCAAAATGTATAACAAATCTTCTTTTAATAGATCTGGCTCTTTTATATAAATCTTTTGGATGTTCTGGTAAACTTTCTTTTATAATTTTATCAATATATGGAACTATCTCAGGTGAATTCTTTATATAATTTCTAATACTTCCATGTTTCAACAATTTTTTCACACTAAAACTTTCATGTGTATTCAATTCAATACCATATTTATTATTAAATCTCTCTATTGTATCCTTATAATAATTAATAATTTCATCAACAACTTTTTGTAATAAATTATCTTTTTTATAAAAACTTTGATTGTTATAACCTATAGTACTATTCAAATTCTTTAATTCATAATAAATTTTTATTAATTCAGTTTCTTTTTTTTCACTATTATCATATTTAACAATATCTTCAAACCATGTTTGGTAACCATCTAGAAGTTCATCTTTTTTAATATCCTCTTCAATTAATTCCTCATGTATCTGTGGTAAATTTTTCTTTGTATTATTTATAATATTATAATAAAAATATTTTGCTAATTCTACAGAATCTATTCCTTCTAAGCCATTTTCCATACTTGATTTTCTACAATACTTATCAAGAATATTTATAACTCTTCTCTTACTATTTGGTGATAATTTAATTAATTTTTTATAATCCTCATATATCCACCTGTCAAACTTAATATTCTTATCATAAATATAACTTTGCATTTTTTCTAAAATTCTTTTTTCCATTTTATTCAACACCTAGTCATATTTTATTTTATTATTATTTTTTAGGTTCTACTTAGGGATATCCAAAAAATAAACTCTAATTCTCGAGTATGAATTCGCATGATTTAAGCGAACTTCAGACGAAAAGAATTTGGTATTATTTTT
>JBDMZA010000749.1:0-2521 GCA_039770155.1 Clostridiales bacterium | reverse complement strand
TATATAAAATATGCAAAAAAATCTTAAAAAAATAATAATAATTTCTCTTTGCCTGAAAGTTGTTTGAAATACGCGAATTCATACTCGAGAAGTTGAGTTTTTTTTTGATATTCATTATTAACATAAATAAGTATATAATTTGAAAAAAGGTTATGATTTATATTTCTTTTTAAATAATGTATTATAAAAATAATTAAATTCATATATAATTTTTATATTAAGTATAAGGCATAATCAAAAATTTCATAAGTTGACTAGTTTATTTTTTGGATATCCCTTAACTAAAAATCTTATTTGAAGCTATTTGCTTTGATATGAATTAATATTTTAGAAGGAGTAATTTTATGAGAGTTGTATGTATTGATTTTGAAACCGCTAATAGTTATACAGGTAGTATATGTTCTCTTGGATTAACTGTTATAGAAGATAAAAAAGTTGTACTGTCAGATAGTTGCTTGGTAAAACCTCATAGAGAATATAATTATTTTAATAGTTTAAATGTCAATATTCACGGAATAAAAAAAGTTGATGTAGAGGATGTAGATGAATTTGATAAAGTTTACTATGATAAACTTTATCACTATACAGAGAATTCAGTTTTTGTTGCTCATAATGCATCATTTGATATGTCTGCTCTTCGGAATGTATTGGATTTATATAATATTGAATATCCTAAATTTTCATATATATGTACTATGTTTCTTTCAAGAAAACTTTGGCCTAATTTGAAAAATCATAAATTAAATACTGTAAGTACATATTTAAATCATAATTTTAAGCATCATGATGCACTAGATGATGCTATTGCATGTGCAAATATTATTGTGGAGGCATTTAAAAAAACTAAAACATCTAATATAATTGAACTTTCAAAAAACTTAAACCTTAATGTTTTGAAACTAACAAGTAAGAGTAATCATATGTATAATATTAATTCCTTTAATAAAACATATAAAAATAAATCTAGTGATGTTAAAATAAAATTAGAAGATGCTACTATTGAAGCTCAGAAGATATTTTCTTGTATTAAAAGAATGAAAGAGGGATTTAATATAAAATTAATCTCAAAAGTATTAAAGGGTGAATTAAATGATGAAATTACAGATAAAAATTTTCATAAGTTAACTACTTATGGAATAATGAAAGAATATGAATTTGAAAATATTATGAAATTGATAAATGAATTTATAAATCAAGAATATCTATATGAAATTACTTCAGAAAGAAATAATAAAGTTGTTAAATTAAAAGAGAAGTCTAAATATGTACTTTGGAAAAATGCTAAAGTCAAAATTGATAATTCTAAAAATTTACTATTAAAAAAATAGTAATTCTCCAAAATAAAGTAGTTTTTTATAGATTTAATAAAAATTAACTTTGGTTTTATTATCCTAAATTATAGAATTTAAGATCTATAAAATTATTAAGTTTAACTTGCGTATATACAATTGTTGTGTTATACTACAGTACGGCAAAATAGTACACACACTATCTGAATAATTTTTAAGTTGCCTTAAATAGTTAATTTAATAAAATAACTAATATATTATTTTTAACTTAACAAGGTTAAAAGTTGTGGTGATGATGGTGGAGGTATTAAACTTATGGAGGTGTATGAATGGCAATTATATCGATGAAACATTTATTAGAAGCAGGAGTTCATTTTGGACATCAGACAAGAAGATGGAATCCAAAAATGGCAGAATTTATTTTTACTGAAAGAAATGGTATTTATATCATTGATCTGCAAAAGACAGTAAAGAAAATTGAAGAAGCATATTATTTTGTTAAAGATGTAGCTTCTAAAAATGAGAGTATATTGTTTGTTGGGACTAAAAAACAAGCGCAAGAATCAATTAAAGAAGAAGCAGAAAGAAGTGGACAATTCTACGTTAATGCAAGATGGTTAGGTGGAATGATGACTAACTTTAAAACTATTAGACTTAGAATTGACAGATTAAATGAATTAAATAAAATGGAGGAAGAAGGAGTATTTGATGTTCTTCCTAAAAAAGAAGTTATTAAACTTAGAAAAGAAATGAGAGATCTTGAAAAGAATCTTGGTGGAATTAAAGAAATGAAAAAACTACCAGGAGCTTTATTTGTTGTTGACCCAAGAAAAGAGAGAATAGCAATATTAGAAGCTAAAAAATTGGGGATACCTGTTGTGGCAATAGTTGACACAAATTGTGATCCTGATGAAATAGATTATGTTATTCCAGGTAATGATGATGCGATTAGGGCTGTTAAACTAATAACTTCAAAAGTAGCTGATGCTGTTATAGAAGCAAATCAAGGTGAGCAATCAGAAACAAGTGATGATAAGAAAAATGAAAGACCTCAAAAGAGAATGAAACATAATGATTCAGGAAATAGAAAAGACCAATATAAAAGAGAAAATTATAAAAGAGAATCACCGAAAAAAGATTATAAAAAAGATGTTAAGAAGAATTATAATGAGGCAGAAGTGACAAAAAACAATAAAGCACCTGAAAAGGTTGTTGAAAAAGCACCTGAAAAG
>JBDMZA010000748.1:0-6022 GCA_039770155.1 Clostridiales bacterium | reverse complement strand
GATATTTATAGATAAAAGCTGTTTTATGAAATTTCTGATTATGCTTTACTTAAATTTTTTTTTTAAATCTACTATTTTATTTTTCATATCTAAATTTGCTATTTTATTTTTTATATCTAAATTTGCTATTTTATTTTTTATATCTAAATCTGTTATTTTATTTTTTATATATAAATCTGTTATTTTATTTTTTAAACTTAAATTAATTATTTTATTTTTTAAACTCATACTAATTACTTTGTTCTTTAAATTTATATTAGTTACATTAGTTATATTAGTTATTTTAGTTTGTTCTTTTTTTTCAATTACTTTTTTCGTTTTTGAAAATTTTAAATTATATAAGCAATGTCTTGTTATAGTCATTATTTTTCTTTCATAAATTCTATCAATACCTATTATTCTATTGCAATGGAGATGAATAATACTAGCAAGTATGTCTCTTTTACTATTAAAAAGCCTCTCATTAAATTCGAGTAAATTTAACTTTTGTATGAATCTACTAACTTTTTTAGATCTTCTAGACAATATTTCTTTTATTAAATTGCCTTCACTAAATGTTTTTAGTCCTTCCCAGTCATTATTTGAATTTGAAATTTTGATATATGTTTTTCTATCTTTTCTAAAATCATCAAGGTATTGTTTTCTATCAATTATTGAATCGAGAAATTCAAGTTGACTATCAAAATCAAGTTGAAACTGTTCCAAATAATAAATTATACTTATGATAATAAGTTTTTCAAAATCAAATTTTAATTCTCCATTTCGTTTTAAATATATAAGCTCATGAACAATTTCACTATCAATATAAAAAATATCTTCTGCAAAATCAATGATTTCAGGACCTCCATATCTTTCTACCTCTCTTTCATATGTATCTAAAACAAGTCTGGAAAGTAATCCTTCATTTTTCAATGAAATACTATATTCATATAATTTAGGTAATAATGTGGCGTAAAGCATCTGAGGATTTCCGTTAAACCTAAGCCGTATATGTGGTTCTGGATCTACATATCGCATAAAAAAATATTTTTCAACATAATTATTTTCAACTATTTCTTTGCAAATTTCTTTTAATCTGAAAGCAATAAATTCTTCTTCCCTGTTTTTATTTCCATAAAATTTAATAAAAAGCCAGTCACTACCAGGATATTTAATTCTAATACTGTCTGAGAATTTACTAGTTTTGTTTAAAAGTATTCTATTTTTTATTCCTAGTTCATTATTTTCTTGTGTAATAGTATTATTCTTCACAAATTTTTTATTTTTTATAAGTGGTACAACAATTTCTGCAAAATATTTTCTTTTATTTATACTTATGCTTTTATCTATTTTTGCCTCAACAAGGGATAATGCACTATACGAATTTAATTTACTTGTTTCAGATAGCAATAATTTCAAATGAACATTACTCTCAAGGTCAAGTAGTATTCTATTATCCATTTCTGTTAAATAAACATATCTTGTAACATTCCATTTATTTCTCCAATTTTTAATTTTTTCTATAAACATTTTTATATTATTTTTTATTTTATCATCCTTTTCATTTATAGATTCCCAAGAAAAATTCCACATTGCAGGAGATAATATAGTTTTTTTGTATCGTATTCTTGGTACAAAAGGTAAATTATCTACTGACCCTTTCATTAAAGGAAACCAATTTCTTAATCCATCGGATGATACTTCTCTTAAAAATCTGTATATATTAGGAGCTCTATTTAAATTAAGCATATGTCCTGTAGTAACAATAACCCTCTTACCTAAAGATTTTGACTTTATATAAAACTGATTATAGTTTGTTCCTATAAGAAGGTCTGACAAAGGAAGAGTTTGTTTGCTTGATTTTGATGAATTTGTAGATAAAACTATTTCATAATCTCTATAGTTATCCAAAATACATATATTAGCCGATCTTCCCGAATCAGGCATGAATACCAATTCTGCAAAAATTGTATCTTCATAGTAAGTCTTTTCTATATTGTTTATACTTTTAATTTTCTCTCTGGATTCATTATCTAAATAATGAAAAAATCGTCCAAATGTTTTTCCAGCACCATATGATCCGGGATTTGGTGATAAAATCAATTCAAAATTATCACTTTCTGAATTAATTTGTGAATCAGAATATATGGAAAAATAAAGCTCCATTGATATTGGTGCCTTGCTGTAATCAGGTTTTATTGGTTCTATTTTTTCAATTATTTCATCTGTTAATTCTATTTCAGTAATATTACCCTCAATTTTATTTTTAATTATTTCACTTTGAATAAATCTTTCCATATTTGTTAGAGCAATTGGAATATTGGCATCTAAAGTTTTGCTACCTTCTGGATATCTATAACCAGCTGGAGGACCAAGTCCTCTATCTATATCTAAAAGTTCAAGGAGTGAAATGTCCCTGTAAACTCCATATTTTTCGATAAAATCATTTCTATAAGATGAAAATTCGGGTGTAGAAGTAAATTCTGGTGAAAGCCTCCATAAACATTGTGCTATTTTTTCAATTTCTTTTGCAATATTTTTATTAATTTTACATTCTGATTTTTTGGCTATAAAATCAACTTGTAGATACTTATTTTTTACATAAATATCTTTCATTTTATTTGTAATATGTAGGTAAACATCCGTTCCATATCCGAATGTTGTATCTTCATATTTTTTTATAAGAGTTTTGATATCTCTTAATTTATAAACTTCTTCTTCAAGACCTTTTATAAATGACATTTTATTTAATACATATTCAAAAGGTGACTTAATCATTAATGGAGGTCTAAGTTCACTTATAAAAAATTCTGTTTCAAATAATTGCCATACAAAATCTTCAATTACTTTTTTTGCTTCCTCAGGATATTTAATAAATAATTTATTTAGTAGAGAATTATAATTTATTGGATTTTTAGCACAATCAAATGCAAATTCGACAGCTTCAGTAAATCTAACTGAAACATTTTCCATATTATTTTGTTCCTTATCATTTTTATTTTCTTTTCCATAACTTGTACTATATGCTAAATAAGCTCTTTCACCAGAATAATCAACTAAAGAATTGGTACATATATTCAATTGTTTAACATAATTAACATCTTGCTCTATTTTTTTTATGATACTTAAAAGCCATTCCATATCTGGCCTTATATTTTTTTTATAGCTGTTTGCAGAAAAAAGAGAAATATTAGACTTTTCTTCGGTAATACTACCAGTTGTAACAGCAGAAAAAAGACCAAAAGGTGTAGCTCTTGTACTCATTCTGATTAGATATTTTACAAAATTAATTACTGTTTGTTCTTTCTTTTTTGGATTTTTTTCAAAATTAATTTTGTCTATACTTTTAAGCAAAGATAAACTCGCAACAGCAATCGCCTCTCTTATTGCTTTATTTTTCGATAATTGCATTATTTTACCATATAAATCATTACTAAATTTATCTGTTTTCTCATCATTAAAACAAATTATATCAAAAAATTCTAAAGGTAATATAGGTGTTCTAATCATAAAAAAGTTTAGTGTTGTAAATAATACTCTATTATCTTGCTTCATTTAAAATACTCCTTAAACTTTATAGATAAATAAAATTAGTATTACTAAAAATATTTTTAAAATACAATAATATATTTTAAATTAAATTTTAGAAAAAATATTTATCCAATAAATTAGTGTAATAATTTTATTATTTATTCAAAATGTAAATTTTTTATCTTCAAAATGAATAAAAAAAAATATCAAAGCAAACAGAACTTAGGATATCCAAAAATAAATTGTTATTCTCGAGTAATGAACAATGAGAATATGATATTATATTTTAGACTTTCCTTTAATAATTAATTTTTTAACTTCTTTATTTAAAAATTCTATTTGCTTTGATAAGGTAAGATTGATTTTATAAATAACATATAAGGCAGAATTAAAACTAACTATTCAACTTTTTTTTAAATTTGTTAAACTACTCATATTTTTAGAAAAAAGTTGTTTTAAAAAAGTTAAAAACTACTACTGCTACTGCCGCTACTGCTACTACTGCTACTACTACTGCTACTACTGCTACCACCCATATTCATTTTCATAAATGCCCCTCCTGTTGCTGACAAGTTATTCATACTGGAGATTGAGCTTCCATTTCCCGACGCATTTCCACTACTAGATGAGCTACTACTACTAACCATTTTACTCCCACTTACTCCTACACTAATTCTTGTTCTTTGGATATCTAAGCAAAATACACTACTACTTGTTCTTCCCATATAGTATCATCCTTTCTAAAATTTAATTTAAGATTGAAAAATTAATAATAAGATAATTCTTCTAAAATAAATTAGGAAAGCCTAAAAAATACTATCGAATTCTCTTTATCTTAAGTTCACATAAATCATACGAATTCCTACTCAAGAATTATGATTTATTTTTTTGGATATCCCAAAGTATTTAATATAATTTGCCATAATTTTTCGTCTCTACATAAAATAGACTTATATTAAAATAATAATGTTCCAAATATATAATATTTTCTGTTAATGCTTATATATTATGGCTTAACGCATTGATTCTCTTGGGAAATAATTGCTTAAAAGAATTGATTTTGCAATATAACCTATTCTAATATTCCTTAAAATTGTAGTTTGATTGACATTTTAAGAAAAAAGCTTGTCTGCAAAAAGAATAAAGAATTCTAATTTAATTTTTAACTGTTTCTTAGCTATTTTTCACCATAATTTCAACATTAAAAGTATTATTACAGGAATTTATAAATATATCCATATAGCAAAAAGTATATTTTCCTATAATATCTTTAACACTTGATAGACCAATACCAGAATTATTCTTTTTAGTGGAAAAACCCTTATTCAAAATTTTGTGAATTGGAGGCATTTCTTTTGTACAACTATTTTTTATAATATATGTAAAAGTTCCTTCTTCTTTGTAAATTATAATAGAAATATTTTTCTGCTCGGTAACAACAGCTGATTCTATAGAATTATCTAGTAAATTTCCAAATATCCTTATTTTATCAAGTTCATCAATTTCATTCTCATCAATAGTTTCATTTATTGAAACTTCAAGATTTATTCCAAGACTTGCTGCTTTTATTAACTTAGACGAAATTAATCCTTTTAGACTTATTGATGTAATATATTTTAATGATATTAGAAAATTATATTCCTCAAAAATACTGTCTTGGTTAACTATATTATCTCTGAAATATTTTTTTAATTCATCTATTTTATTTTCCTGTAAATAATAATCAATAGACAATAATATATTTTTATAATCATGCTTAAATACTTTAATTTTACTATAAAATAACTCAATGTTTTTCGCATACTCTTCTATATTTGCAAGTTCCTTATTTTTCTCTTCCAAAATTCTGTTATTAATAGAATATCTTATATAAATTACTGATAGTGCTATTGAAGTTAAAATTATAATCAAAAATACCACAACATTAAAAATATAAAATTTAGTATTCCCTATAACTGTTTCCAAATAATAATTTGATATTATTCCACTTGTTATAACTAATGAAAATGAAGTAAAAACAATAACTACAGAATAATAATGTAATCTGATATTAAAATTGACAGTTAAGCAAAAATTTAATAACCTTTTTAGTAGTCTTGAAAAAATAGATGCTGATCCAATCCAAAGACTACTATAAATTACCATTTTCAAAAAAAACATATCATTAAAGTTTCCTAAGATGATAATAAGTGTTTTTACAATATTTTCATTCACAATAAAAGAAATAGATGTAATAACTGTATATACAACACTTTGTTTTAATGAGAATTTGTTTTCATATTTATAAAAAAGCAACAATAAAATATCAAATGTAATTATCCAACGAAAGTCTTTTTCAAATATAATAACTGATAGAATAACTGTAGAGCAAAAAATACTTTTCAAAAAAAATCTAAGTTTATTCTTACTAAAATTTATATAGTAAATTAATAAAGAAATTGAGACAACTAAACCTGTTATTGGATAGTTAAGCAGTTCCATTTTGTATCTCCTGTTAATATTTTATTAAATT
>JBDMZA010000747.1:0-3644 GCA_039770155.1 Clostridiales bacterium | reverse complement strand
TGTCAAAGATAATTTAGATGAATATTCAAAATATTATTTAGTTTCATTTCTTATTAATAAAAATGTAAAAAAGTATAAGAAAAAAAAATTATGGTTAGAAAAAGAAATAAAAAACAAAATTAGTATCCTTTTTAAAGAAGTTGTTTTTTTAAGTGATGAATATGAAAGTAATTTTTTAAAGTATGTTATAAAAAATTATTTAGAGGGAAATGAGTTTATTAATGACAATGTATTGATAGATGTGTTTAAAAATATAGATAAGTCAACTGTAGATATAAAGTACTTGAGTTACTATTTGGGATTATCTTATTTATGTATGGACCAATCAGAAGTTTTTAGAAAAATCATAAAATTATTAGTTATCTTTGATTTTAATCTTACATACACATTTTTACATGATATTTTAACTATGTCTGATGGAGATGAAAATGAAATAAAGAGTTCAATAGATAAAATAAGCATATTAAATGATAAATTAATGTTGCAAAAGGAAGAATTTTTGAGTTGGATTGGTAATAGATTAGCAAGATTAGATTACTATGAACCATATAATTTATATATAGAAAAAGAAATAAAGGAAGATAGGTTTTTATTAGAAAGAGCTGAACAATTATCAGATGAATTAGGATCTTCATATTTAAGAAGTATGCATATTAAGAAAAGTATACAATTATTGGAAGCAAATTATTTAAGTCTATTGGATAAAATATTTGAAAATCTTGAAATTTCAGATGTTATAATAAAAGACTATATGAAGTTTCTAAAGGGAGAGAAAGAGTTTTCTTTAATACAAGGTATATTAAATGAATTAAAGGGAGTATTTTTTGAAGATATTCTAGAATATTTAGAAATATTAAGAGGATTGTATTGGATTAAAGATATATCAAACTTGTATAATAGAACAATTAAGTTTTTTTCAGAGGCAGGACAATATGATTTAGTTTGTGAAATTACAAGAAAAAATATACATAATTTAGATCAAAAAGGAATAAGAGAATTTATTAATATATTAATAAATTCTAAAGTATCAAATAATAAAATCTTAGATTTTGTAGTTACAAATTCTAATGAGAATTATAATAAAGAGTGGAGAATATATTTTAAAGAAAATTATTTAAATAAAGAAAATATTTTAACTGAATATCTAAATAGTTGTGATGATTACAACAAAGTATATTTATTAGAAGAAATGTTTAAATATAATAAAAAAGAACATGCAGAGCTTTTAGTAAATTATATTAAAAATTCAACAATTGAAATTAGACAGAAAATAAGTGAATTATTAGGTTCCTATAGAGAATCTTTTGATTTAGTAAAACCTCTTTTATTTGTTAAGGAAGAACTAATAAGAGAAAGTGCAGTAAATGTATTTTCGTATTGGAATGATGAAGAGGCAGTAAATTGTTTGAAAAGTGCATTAGAGGCTGAACAGGATACTAATATTCGTAGACTTATTAATCATATATTAAATGAAATACAATAAATGGAGTAATGTCTATCTTAAGAATAAAAAAAGTTTGAGAATTATAAAGCAAGTACAAAGGTTGTAATCAAATCCGAATGATTGCTGATTACAACACCTTGTTATATAAAATTATAGATATTTTACCCTGTAGAGAGATTTAAATCCTCTAATATCTTTGTAGACGGAACTTATAAAAAAAAGTTCCGATAATTAAAACATTTTTTAGAAATATTAAAATGAAAGGGGATATAAATGAGTATTTTAATGTTAGCTGATGGTTTTGAAGAAATTGAAGCTTTAACTGTAGTTGATGTTTTAAGAAGAGCTGATATCGATATAAAAACTGTTTCAATAAAAGAAGATGAGTTTGTTGTAGGAAGAAGTAATATAGTAGTCAAAGCAGATTATTTAATTGATGATATGGATTTTGATGATGAGGATATGTTGATTTTACCAGGAGGTATGCCTGGGACTTTAAATCTGGAAACAAATAGAAAAGTGCAAAAACTTATAAAAAAATTTGCTGATGACAATAAATGGATTGCCTCAATATGTGCAGCACCATCGATATTGGGAAAAGCAAATTATCTAAAAGGTATAAATGCAACATGCTATCCTGGATTTGAAAAATTTTTGGAGGGAGCAAATTATATTAATAAAAAAGTTGTTGTGTCTGAAAATTTTATAACATCTCAAGGTGCAGGAACAGCATTTGATTTTGCCTATGAAATTGTTAAAGTTTTAAAAGATGATATAGAAGTATCAAAATTAAAAGAAAGTATGATTTATTATGTTTAAGAGATATCCAAGAAAATAATGTTATAGCAATTTGATTAGTAGTATGAAAAAACATAAGAAAGATAATGTAAAACAATTAAAATATTTAAAGTTTATTATTTTATAATACAATCATTTTCAACCCAAAAATCAAATTGCTCTAAATTTTTATTTGTAGGGTTCAGCTTTTAACAAGTAAGCCAATAATTCTCTTCTATTTTTACTAGTATCAAGCCAGGATTTAAAGTCGATTATTTTATCATAATCGCTTTTGCCGAATTTATACAGATACTTTTTTTGTAAGAAGTTCTTTGTAGATTCTTCTCTAATCTTTTTTTGCCAGGAAAGGGTAAAAAATCTATAAACTTTATCTTGAAGATTATTGTTTTCTAGAAATTGCCATTTATTTTCATCGTACCAATTACCACTACAAGTACCACAACTTTCTATTATGAATTTTATGGAATTATTAATCTTATATTTAATTAGTATTCTCCCACAGTCAGGACAAAGTTTAGCTTTTTTGACCTCATTTATCTTGTGTTTTTCATCAGCAGTTATAGTTGAGTAATTTTCATAGCCTTCAATACAATTTTTTGAAATATTATTTGAATTATCACTTTGAGTTTTAAACTTTTTTGAATCTGAAGAATTAACTATTTCTTCTTGAGTAATCAGCTCATATTCCTTTTTATTTGCATTGTTTAACCATTTAAGATAATCATCTAGTCGTATCCATAAACCATTACATTTAGAGCAATTAAATGATTTTAAGTGATTGGATATATTTTTTGATTGTAAATTATTTTCTTTACAAACAGGACAATTCATTTTACTCCTACCTTTCATTAATTAATTTATTTTAGCACGATTTAATTAATAGTATGGAAAAATATTATAGCAAACTAATTTAAAATTAATTAAAGCATTGTATTTTTATTATACTATTATTTGATAGTAGGACTTATTTAAGGATAATCTAAAAAATAATACTGAATTCTTTTCGTCAGAAGTTCGCTTAAATCATGTTAACTCATATTTGAGAATTAGACTTTTTTTGGATATCCCTAAGTAATGATTTGAAATGTATTAATAAATTTGTAATAATAAATAATTTGAAAAATTAGTATTATGTATGAAAATTCCTTATTTTTATTATAACATTTTAATGAAAAAAATAATAATGGAAAAATATTACGTAACAATAAGTTGTAATTGCTGTAGCAAAAATCTATTAATGTAATTTAAATCTATTATTTCTTTTCTACTTAATTATTTTTTTTTATAGTCAAATTTTTCAATTAGCCAGAATCAAAAAATAAACTAGTCAACTTTTTTTGAAAATTCGTTAAACCATCGATATTTTCAGAAAAAAATTGTCTTATGAAATTTTTGATTATGC
>JBDMZA010000746.1:0-6995 GCA_039770155.1 Clostridiales bacterium | reverse complement strand
CCATCCACCCATTCAAATAATCACTCTCAGCATATGCTCCATGATAACATTCATTTTGAGGTATTCTCTTCTTTGAGTTAACAATTTCTCCTACCATAGTATAGCCATTACTTTATTTGATGACAAGTCAATATCTGTACCATAGGAATTCCAATTATTTATATTTGAAAAGTATAACAATTTTTCAAATCTGAAGGTTTTTTAAAATCCGAAACATCTTTTGAATTATATACTAAATAATTTTTCGAATTATGATATATTAAATGAGGTGTAAATCATCTTTCATACCAATTAATTCAACTGTTAGAATATAATATTAATTTTAACAAACCTTATTTCCCAAGTATAAACTCTCTATTATTTTTTAGGTTCTCTTTAGGCATATTACTTACAACTACTCTGATATATATTCATTAACCACTTCCCATTTTATACCTGTTTCTTCTTTTGTATATTTCATTAACATACATCCACTAATATATGAATCTGTAAAAGTTGCAAATACATAATTGTCCAGAAGAATTACAATATCATTCTCACTTATATAATCCATTTTGCCATCTAACACAGGTTTAAATGGAATTAATTCGGGCTGTTTCATAAGATCAGAAATTACTTCTTTATCTTGGTTGATATTTTCAATATCATATAATTTTCTAATCATATCCATTTGCTTTTCACTTTCATCTTTACGAGCTGCTTTATCAAAATCCTCTTCGATATTTTTTGTATCTTTTCTCATAACTATTTCACTATCTGGTTCATATTCAGGCTTGTAAGCAGACTCATCATTTGGTTTATCTGAACAAGAACTTATTAAAAATACAATTATACTTAATAAAATAAAAAAACGTTTCATTATCTCATCACCTCAAAATATTTTTTATACCTAATGAGTAGTTAAAAATTAAATTAGAATTCCATTTTATGAAAATTTCCTAAAGCACTGGAATTTATCAGTTGAAAAATCTAATTTATATTTTAGTCTATTCCTATGAAATGTCCAAAAAATAAACTCTAATTCTCGATTATGAATTTACATAATTCAAGGGAAATTTAGATAAAAAGAATTTAGTATTATTTTTTAGTTTCTCCTAAAAGACATATGATTTTAGTTTATATGAATTCATTAAATAATTAAATAAAAAGAAATCCAAAATTTATAATCTTGGATTTCTTTATATTAATTAATAATTATTTCTTAACTGCATTATCCAATCTATCAAATAACTTCTCAGCATTTCCTGAACCAGTACAATTATCTAAGATAATTTTAGCTGGATTGCCATTACCAGTAAATCCATGTTTGTTATTATCAATAGCTTGACAATTTTTCAATTCATGAGCAACTGAAGCAGTATCATCTCCTAATTTATAACCATTTCCATCGCCTTTTGTTTCTTCACCATCTCTGAATTTACCATTTCCTTCAGCTACACAATTCTCGAATTTAACGACTCCGATTTTTCCTGTATCTGATTTAGTATATAAATCCCAACCATCATCACAGTTATATTCTGCTCTACAGTCAACAAATTTATTACCTTCACCTGCAGTTAACTTTGGAGCAAATCCATCTGCATCTTCTCTACCTGAATCAATATTTTCAGTTGATAAACAATTTTTAATTAAATTGTTGCTTGGCCATTCACTAACAGAATCATATGAAGTATTATATCTTGATAATTGAAGTCCAGTATCATGATTTTCTCTAAATGTACATTCTTCAATTATATTGTTGTCACCTGATAGAAGCATTCCGTTGTCTCCAGCACCTTTAATTGTAACATTATATACATGCCAGTAACTTCCATCTAAAACAATACCTCTATTACTTGAATTTTCGCTCATTGAAGAAAAGTCTATTGTTACATCTCCTTTGCCTTCAATTTTTTTCAATTTTCCAGAACTTCCTTTGTTTCCTTCTTCAATAACAAATGTTTTTGATACTTTATAAGTACCTGAATTTAAGTAAATTGTGCTTCCTGCCTTTATATTCTTAACTGCATCTTCAATAGAATCACCAGCACTTAAAGTTATATCACCATCTGATGAGCTAGTTGATGATGAGCTAGTTGATGATGAACTACTTGATGATGTACTACTTGATGATGTACTACTTGATGATGTACTACTTGATGAACCGCCATCACCAATAATAACTTTGTCTAATTTAACACCACTTACAGCTTCTCTGATTTTAAATTTAATTTTATTATCAGAACCACTATCCAGATCAACTGTAAAAGTCTTTTCTTTCATCGAACCACCAGTTGAAGCAAACTCAGCTTCCTTCTCAACAGTTGAACCATTCACTTTAATTTCACATGGGAATGAACTATTTGAACTATATACAAAAGTTATTTGCGTTGACCCACTTGAGTTTGAATTAACTTTTTTCATTTCAACATACGCATCTTTCTTACTATCGAATGCAACTACATCTCCATCAACTTCTCCATACTTAATTTTGTTAGTACTTGCTTCTGCTTCGTGAACTGATCCACTAGCACTATCACTTGATGAACTATCATTTGATGAACTATCACTTGATGAACTATCACTACTTGATGAACTACTATCTGAAGCAGCAATTGAACTATTATCTGATCCATCTAGTTTACCAACACCTGCATATTTTAATACAGTATCTTTTACACTCGAAGCTTTATCAACACTGTAGCTATATGATGGTTTAAATGAACATGTAGATGAAGTTGGTTGACTTCCTTTACAATTGTCGAATATATTATCACTTACATCCCAAAATCCTTTTTCATCACTATAATATGTTCCAATTGGACCTCTATCATAACCATGTTTATCATCTGTTTCACCATCTCCAACATTTTGGAACACATTTCCTTCAATTCTTAATTTAGCACCCATTCTTGAGTTGATTCCTGAATATTCAACATTTACATAATAATTGTTGAATATATGTCCAGTTCCACCTCTGTAACTTGGTGTACGTGATCTTAAGTTTTCATATACATTATGATGGAAAGTTATTTTTCTATCAGATGTATCACTATCAGATGATCCTACTAAACTTGTTTTAAATGAATCATGCATGTAAGTCCATGATATTGTAACATTTTGACTATCTTTTTTAACATCAAGTAATCCATCATAATAGTCAACATCTCCACCACTTGTATCGCCTTTTGAATCAACTTTACCATCACCGTTTACATCACCAATTTCATTATATAATTCACAATGATCTATCCATACTTGTTTTGAATTTTCAAGACCAATGCAATCTACTGGTGCTTTAGTATAATGAATTTTCATATTTTGAACTATAATATTTTCTGATTTAACTATATTAAGTCCAATACCATCTAATTCACCCTTTGTACCTTCACCGATAAAGGACACATTTTCTACTTCTTTACAATCAATTTTTCCTTCGCCTTTAATTTTCTTGTCAAATTTAATAATAAGTTTTCCAGTTTTATCATTTTTCTTTTTATCATTTAATAAATCGTTAACTTGATCAAGACTTGTCGCTTTTACTTCTTCACCACCAGAACCACCAGTAGTACCTTTAGCAAAACCCACTAAGTCAAAACTTGGAGTTGCGAAAAGGCTAGAAGTCACTGCAAATAATACACCTACTACGACTACTATTGCTAATATACCTGAAACTTTTTTCATTAAAATATATTCCTCCCCTAAAAAAAATTAATTTATATAAAGGCATATGATTTCATTTTTTACATACTCACATGCGCCTTTAACCTTACTCTCTTTAAGAATTCTATATTTACTAACTGACTAAATCATATCAAAAATTTACTTTTGATAACTTGTATCAATATAATCACTTTTTGTTAATTTTTTAATATTTAATTCAATTAGTTACCAACCTTATTTAGGAAACCCTAAAAAATAATATCACATTTTTCAAAACCAAATATTTACTTATTGATCTTATATCCAAACTTCTTTTTTTTGTTTATTATACAATATTTCTACTAATTCAGTTAATTTTTTTCAAGTATTTATATAACACTAGTATTTATAGTACTTCAGCTATTGGGAAATAAATTTTAATATTATATTTTCAAAATCTAAGAATCACTAAAATCATGTACCTCATTATTTTGAAATGTATAACTAGACTATTCCTTGGTCCTTAATATTATAAAAAAATAAACTATACTTTGGAATATCATATGACCTTTTAAAGTATAGTTTATTTTTTAGTTTCTCCAAAGACGAGAATTATGAAATACTAATTAAGGTTCTAACTATTCTATTATAGGAATAGTTTTTTCTGGTGCTACAGTAGGTTCTATTATAACAGGTATACTCTTTTCAGGTAATTCACTTGAAATTACCTCTTCTACATTTACTTTTATTGACTGTTCTACACTTGAACCATCTTTACCATATGCAGTTAAAATATATTCTGTAGTTGCAAAAGGCCAGACCTCAAGTTCTCCAGTTAATGGTAAAACATCTTCTTGCACTTTCTCAAACCCTTCAATTTGGATACTTGTAGCGTTTTTCACATCCCAACTAAGAACAAGAGTATCCCCAATATTTATATTTGTGGAATCAGCATTGAAATAAATTATCTCTGGTTTATTCATAGCAACATTATCATTGTATATTATTTTCTCAAGCCAATTATTAATTGCATAGTTTTTAATAGTAATAGTATTTGTTGAATCAAGTTTTATAACCAAATCATTTCCTGAATAATCAGATTGAATATTTTGTAGATCTTGAGTTGTATAAATATTTAATGTATCATTTCCTCCTGGATCAACTAAAAGTGTATCATTATTTTTTTTTCTATTTGAATAATTATATACTATGGTATCATTATCAAGTCCACCGTTAATGATATCATTTCCAATGCCTCCATAGATTGTATCATTACCTTGATTGCCATTAATTACATCAGCTCCATATCCACCTCTTAAAGTGTCATTACCCGTTTTTCCATAAATTATATCATTGCCAAGGTTTCCATTAACTCTATCATTACCACCACCACCATAGATAATGTCAGCACCTTGCTTACCATAAATAGTATCTTTACCATTTCCACCTCTTAAAGTATCAGCTCCGAGTCCACCATAAATAGTATCAGGACCTAAATTCCCATATATAGTGTCTTTGCCACCTTTACCATAAATTATATCTGCCCCTTGGTTTCCTTGAATAATGTCATTACCACTTCCTCCAAATATAGAATCATTACCTTCTCTTCCATATATAATGTCATCTCCAGCTCTTCCTAAAATAGTGTCCGCTTCGTCGCTGCCTTCTAAAATATCATTATTAACTGTGCCTTGAATGTTAATAGCAATGGCTACCACTGATGTTGTAAAAATAAAAACAATTACAAATAATAAAGCAATCAATTTCTTTTTCATACCTTTAACCTCCATATTAAATGATAAAATTTGATATTTATGATATTAATTAAATAATATCATAAATATTCCAAATTAAACAAGAATAATACGAAAACGAGAATTTTTATATGACGATACGAGTCATTGATATGAAACCCTTCTACTTTTTTTGTTATTATTAAGACATAATCAAAAAAGTTGACTAGTTTATTTTTTGGATATCCCTAAGAATGGAATTTTAATCTTTTTTAATTCTAAGTTTTGAGAAAAAAGGATATGGATATTTATAATCTTCAAGTTGAAACATAGAACCTCTTAATATTTTATCTTCTATATTAAAAGGCATACTTATTTTTCTATAATCAACAGGATCATCTGGTAAAATTTTACCTTTTAAATAGCCATCAGTTATTATATAATCAGTTTTCACCTTTATAAACCTTTCAAAAGAATTTCTATTTAGATGTATTTTACAATCAAGTAAATCTGCATTACCTATTTTTCCAGTTACTTTACAATTTTTGAAAATTTTTATTTGAAAATCTACATCTTTAACTTTTAAAGATTTATAATTAAAGTTAGATTTTCCACTCCAACTTCCAATAAGTTTTTCATCAGGATTCCATTTTGACATTGAATACTTATTATATGAAACACCTGAAACAATAAGGCTTAAAATAATTAATATTCCTAATAATATATATTTTAGTTTTATATCAAAAAATTTTTTATTCATAACAATCACCTCACAAATCTTTAATTCGCATTTTATTTATCTGAACATTTATTTTCTTATTTACATAAATTCTACATATTTTATATATTCCCATCCATATAATAAGAGGGACAGATGTTGTAAATAGTACATAAAAAGCAACAAAGAAATCTGTTGTCATCATTGATAGCAATGTTGAAATAAGAATATTAAGCGAAGGAATAATTAAGCCAAAATAAGGGTTATTCCTTCTTGAAAGCCATACATGTAAAATCCCTATAGTACAAATAACAAAAAAAACCATTCCTAGATAAATCATACTATATTTCCTCCTTGTTTTGATTATTATAAGCATCAATTAAAATTTTAGTGGTTTCAATATCAATTTTTTCATCAATAGCTAATTTCTTAATCAAGGAAATATATGGTTTGTTTGTTTCACCATCGTTTATTTTTATTTTTTGTATTATTTTATCCAATCTCAATCTTATTGTTGGATAGGTTACTCCATAATGCTTTGCAATTTCTTTTAAAGAACCTGATGTTAATATAAATTTTTTAATAAAGTTTAAATCTTCATTATCTAAATCAACGATCCAATCTGGAATATTTTTTATAAAAATCACCCCATAAAATTTTTATTAAGCTATTAACTTTAATAATATTATTATATTCTTTAATAATGTTAAAATCAATAGTAAAATATATATTAATAATATTAAAAATAATATTTAAATCAATTTATTTTTATATCAATAGAGATAAAAAATAAAACCTTCAATCTTTTAAAGATTGAAAGTCATTTTATTTTTTTTCAAATCAAATTATAATTACAATATTAAATTTCATATGAGTATCATTTCCAAATTTAGAAACTCGAGTTCCAATGATTAGAAGCATCT
>JBDMZA010000745.1:0-12350 GCA_039770155.1 Clostridiales bacterium | reverse complement strand
TATTTTAATCTAATGAGATCCAATAAATTTTGACAGATACACATATTATACATATCTAAAACTAAACTCAATGCAATGCAGTTATGTTAGATTCACAACATTATAAGAAAATTGAAGAGTAACTTCAAGATTGTAATATTTAGTACAATATAAGCACATCTCAAAATATAATATTAACATCCCCCATTGACAACATATTGTGATTTTGATAGAATTTTATATTATGATTTTGATAAAATTTATTTATCCGGTAACGTTTACATTTCTTTTTTTATCTATTTAAATATTTTTTAAATTATAATAAAAATAATAAATAAAAAAGCTTGGTGAAAATATGAATTTAACTATTAAAGACATTGCTAAACTTGCAAATGTTTCTTATGCAACGGTATCAAGAGCTCTAAATGATAGCAAGGAAATAAGTGAAAAAACTAAACAAAAAATATTAACAATCTGTAAGGAAGTTAATTATTCTCCAAATGCAATTGCTCGAGGACTTGTTAAAAATACTACACATACAATTGGTTTAATAATGCCAGATATTTCTAACCCATTTTTTCCAGAAGTAGCCTTAGGAATTGAAGGAGAAGCAGCTAGAATGGATTATAACGTATTTTTGTGTAATACAAATTATAATATAAAACGTGAATTATCATATATCAATCTTTTACTTGAAAGGCGAGTTGAAGGTATAATAATATCATCAGTTTCTGACGAAACAATAAATTATTTTAACAAATACATCGACCACATACCTATTGTCTATGTTGGAAGCAATCCAAAAAATGACAAATGTGACTATGTAGCAACAGATAATATAAAAGCAGGGTACATAGCGACAGATTACCTTATTAAGTTAGGTCATAAAAAAATAGCATTCATTGGTGGCACATCAGTTAGTAATTCCCATTGTGACAGAATAAAGGGATTTAAAAAAGCTTTTCAAGAACATAATATTTTACCTGATATAGAACTTATTAGAAATAGTGATTTCAAAAGAAAAAGTGGTTATCAAATTACAAAATTTTTGATTAAAGAAAAAAATATACCTACAGCCATTATAGCAGCAAACGACGTAGTAGCTCTTGGAGTTATTGAAGCATGTGACGAAATGGGTATTTTGATACCTGATACGATTTCAATAATAGGGTTTGATGATATCCCATATGCGTCACTTCCCAAAATAATGTTAACAACAATTGCGCAATCCAAATATGACCTTGGCAAAATAGCAGTTGAAACAATTTTTAAAACAATTAATAATAAAGGGAAAAAAAATACTGTGATTAAAAAAATCCTTGACCCTGAATTAATTATAAGAAAAACATGCAAGCATTTATAAACTTTACACCTGATTGAAAAGGAAAACAGAAAACAAAATAACAAGAAAAATAAATAAGAAGTGGAGTATCCACCTCTTATTTTATCTATAGCTCTATAATTTTGTGAATACACCAATTGGTGGTAGTTCATATACAGATTTCCATCCTTCACTAAATGGTTCTTTAAGAAAAGGTTCTAAATCTTCTTTTTTTCTCAATGTGATTTTCTCAATAGGAGGTACTGTTCCTGCAGGAAATGCTTCTAAAATCTGATCATGTACTAATGTCAAATACTTCAATATTGCTACAATAGGTCTTTTACCTTTCCTTGCAGTTGCTATACTAGGTGTTCCAACAACTCCTTCAGGGCTTGCATAGCGTTCTATTGCCATATGCCCTTCTCCTTCAGACCATCTGTGAGGTCTTCTAAATGGTTCAACAGATGAATCAAAATGTCCATCAGGTAAGAAATTCTCTCCTTGGGAATCTTTAACTGCACTCATATCAATCATATCTTTAAACATTAACAACGCAACTGAAGTTTCACTTTCATCAGCATGTATAAAATGAGTTTCAAGACTGTCATCTTTATCAACAGGATAAAAGAATTCTCTTACAGCTCTATGCCAATCAAGAGTTTGAAATATACCTGGTAATTGAAATCTCTTCATAAACTCTTGTATAGCTGA
The DNA here is from genome assembly GCA_039770155.1 of Clostridiales bacterium. GTDB lineage: Bacteria > Bacillota > Clostridia > Acetivibrionales > JBDMZA01 > JBDMZA01. The sequence goes on along the minus strand of JBDMZA010000745.1, from coordinate 10,339 downwards.
CTCAAGCATCCATAAATGTCCATGATTATTAATCAGTACAATTTTTCTAAATCCATCATTCCATAAACCTAACATTGTATATATCAATGTTTCAACAACAACTTCATGCGGCATAATTACAGTTCCTGGCATACCTATATGATGATAAGGATGTCCGCCATAATTTAATGGAGGAAATGCAAGATTACATTCATTTCCTGCTTTTTTAGTATATCTTCTAACTCCTTCTAAAATCTGTGTAACCATAAAAGTATCAAGACCTGTATTTGCATGAGCTCCATGATTCTCAGTACAGCCTACTGGGATAAAAACAATATCATTTTTTCTTCTCTTATCAATTACCTTCTGCCTAGCTGTATTTTGAATGTATGTACCTGCTTTTCCAAGTTCAGATTCTGAAGGAATACCATATTCTTCTAGCACCTTGTCAAGTTGCTTTTCATCCATATCCCAAACTTCTTTTTTTAGTCTTCCGACTGTATTGTCCTCAAATAAAATTGCTGGATCATCAGTTTTTATCCATTTTTTTGTATTTTTCGCCATAATGCCCCGCTACCTGTAAATATAATTCAGATAGCTCCCCCTTTCAATTTATTATCTATATATAAATAGTCCATATAAAGAAGAATCAATCCTCAATCAATAAGACATGTAATTTTACATTCTTTCCTATCTGTTCTCAATTTTATAAGATTTTCAGGAACCTCATCTAATTTTACTTTCTTAGTTATCATGTCCAATACGTTCATTCCAGATGCTATACTTTGAATAACTCTTGGAAATGTACCTTCACCTGAATGTCCCTGCGAACCAACAATCTGAGCTCTTCTTACCTGTAAAACTTCACCAGTTACTGGCATCTTTGCATCTGCTCTTGCAACAACAACAACTGTACTATTTACACTTCTTCCTTCCCAAATTGCCTGTTCTATACCAGGATAAACAAGTGTTGGTAAGCCTGTTGCTTCTAAATACAATTTAGCACCCATTCCTTCAGTTATTTCAAGGACTCTTTGTGTAAAATTCTCTTTTAATGGATTTATAACATAATCCGCTCCCATTTTTAATGCTAATTCAGCTCTTGTAGGTTCAGGTTCAGAAATTATTACTCTTGCAGCACCCTGTTTTTTAAGGATCGCACAAGCAGCACTGCCAATAGGACCACCACCACAAATTACTACATCATCACCTGGTTCTATTCCTCCGCCTCTTTGTATAACTGCGGTATATGCAACTGATGTCGGTTCTATAAGACTTCCTGCCAAGAATATTTCCTCTTCTGTTTTATAAGCCTTCCTAAGTGGTTCAATACTCCATAAAACCTTTGCTGGAAGCACTATATATTTAGCAAAAGCTCCATTAACATTAAATCCAATTTCATCAAGTCTTTCACAATGATTTGGGAAACCCTCTGCACATGGACGACACTCTCCACACCATAACATTTCTTCCGCACATACCAATTCTCCACCTTTATAGGCTTTATTTGTTGTCTTATCTATTGCTCCAGGTCCGCTTTCAACCACAATTCCTGATAATTCATGACCTAATATACTTGGAAAGCCTGTCAATCCAGGATAATATATATATCCTTCATCATCAGGTTGAGCCATATGCACATCACTTCCACATATACCACATGCTTTAACTTCAATTAATACTTCACCTGGTCCAGGTTTTGGTATATCACATTCATTTACTGATATTCTGGGATTTCTCCACACAAGGCTTCCTAGATATGTCTGTTTTTTTTCAATATCCTTTGATCCTAATTGAAAATTAGGTTTTGGATCCCAATCTGCAGTTAAAGTTACTGATCTCATTTTTCCAGTCATAATAAATCCTCCTTAATTTTTTAACTCACATTTTTCTTCTATCTATATCAATCACTAATCAATTGTCCATAACTTGATTTAAGTATTTTATCGAATTTTTTGCAGCTTCATATGGTACAGGTAATGATAAACACTCAATTGCTATAAATCCATCATATTCTACCTTCTTCAGAGCTTTTATAATACTCTTAAAATTAATATGTCCATGTCCCGGATACATTCTGTCATTATCTGAAAAATGAACATGTCCAATTTTATTTCCACACATTAAAATTGCCTCTTCCATATTTTTTTCCTCAATATTCATATGAAAAGAATCTATCATAACTTCAATATACTTAGAATTAAATTTTTCAATAAATCTTTTTGTATAATTGAGTGTATTTAAAAAATTCGACTCATATCTATTGATTGCTTCTACAACAAGTTTGACATTATTTTTTTCTGCAAAATTTAAGCATTCGCCAAGACTATTATAAACTCTCTCTTCACTTTTTAAATATTTACTATCACTTTTTATAATTCCTCTAATTAATCCTATAATTACCTTTGAATTCAATTCCTTTGCCAATATAATAAAATCTTTAACTCTCTTAATTGCCGCTAATCTTGTATTATAGTCTTCACTCATAAGGCTTAATTTATCCTGTGAATAAGACATCCCTGTACCAATTGAAGATACTAAAATATTTTTCTTTAAACAGACCTTTTTAATTTTAGAAACATCAACTGTTTTTGGATCTACTACATGAATTTCCACTGCATCATAGCCCAATTCTTTAGCAAATTCTATACTGTTAACATAATCCCCTCTAAGTACAAAGGGAACCATTTTCCCAGCAGATTCAACAATACTTATACTTGTTTTCATTAATTGATCTCCCTCCCTTCATAAAAAATAATTTTAAATTTAGAAATTCCTAAAATGTGATAATTTTTCTGTTTCAGGTTTTCAAAACATGTAATTCACTATTTTGAAATGTAGATTTATTTTTTGGATATCTGTAAGTTTCTTTAAGAATAAAAATAATAAATTTCGATTTCGTAAACGTTTACGTTTTCATTTTTATTATACCATATAAAATTTTTTATTGTCAATATATTTTAAATTTCTGATAACTTAACGCTTCTACTTTCTTCAACAGATTTCTTTGCAGCTAATCCAATGAGTACACTTTTTAATCCATCATATACACCAACAGATACTGCTTTATTTTTTATTACTGCATTAACAAATTCTTTCATTTCATTTTTAAAGGATTCCCTGTATCGTTCCAGAAAGAAATGTAGTGGTTTCTCTTTTATTACACCATTTTCATTACTAATAACTGCTGTTGAAGGTAAATCATTTGATATAGTAACCATACCTTTTGAACCCAAAATTTCAACTCGTTGATCATATCCATATATTGCTTTCCTAGAATTTTCAATCATAGCAATTGTCCCATTTTCCATTTTCATTGAAATAACTGCTGTATCAACATCACCAACTTTTTCAATAGATGGGTCAACTAAGGCATCAGCAAATACATGAATCTCTTTAACATCACTGCCAACTAAAAATCTTGCCATATCAAAATCATGAATAGTCATATCCAAAAACAGTCCACCTGAAACTTTAACATATTCAATCGGTGGTAATGCAGGATCTCTTGATGTAATTCTCATGATATGAGGATCACCAATATCTCCATTCTCAACTGCATTACGAATCGCCTTAAAATTATGATCAAATCGTCGATTAAAGCCTACTTGGTATTTAAGTTCTGTGTCTTTTAATGCCTCAATAACTTCATTAATTTTATCAATAGATAAATCTACTGGTTTCTCACAAAATACATGTTTTCCTGCCGCAATTGCCTCTAAAGAGATTGGAGCATGAGTATTTGTTGATGAACAGATAAGAACACCATCAATATCACTATCATTCATTATTTTTTTATAATCATCATAACATGCTTTTATGCCAAAATTCTTTGCCCACGCTTTAATCTCTGAATTCATAAATATATCCGCAATAGCAACTACTTCTGCTTCAGGTACATTGTAGCAAATATTTTCTGTATGAAGTTTACCAATACGCCCCACTCCAATAATCCCTAACTTTAGCATAGTTTCCCTCCTTATATAATTCTTTTTAATAATTTTGTCTTTTTATTAGCACTTAGGGTATCCAAAAAATAAACTCTAATTCTATAGTATGAATTCGTACAGTTCAAATGAATTTCAAACGAAAAGAATTCAGTATTATTTTTTGGATTCTCCTTAACTAAAAAATCAGTGCTATAACCATTTCAGATAAGAATTATTTCATAAATTTCATCATCCATTTCCCAGTAACCTGGTCTAAAATAAAATTCACATGAATTTATGATGCTTTTGCATGCTTTCTCATATCAAATACAACTGCACTTACGATAATCAAGCCTTTAACAATCTGCTGAACATATGGCGAAACTCCCAGCAATAACAAGCCATTATTTACAACTCCAAGTATTAATATGCCTGCAACAACGCCTCCAATACGTCCAATACCACCGCTATGACTAACTCCACCAATTGTTGCTGCTGCAATGGCATCAAGTTCATACTGTACTCCTAATGTTGCTATACCTGAACCGGTTCTCGAGGCAAGTAATACACCTGAAACTGCTGCACAAAATGCTGACCAAGTATATATCCATATTAGATTTTTTTTCACCTTTATCCCTGCAACTTTTGCAGCCTCGATATTTCCTCCTATTGCATATACATTACTTCCAAACCGAGTATAATTTAATAGAAACCAGGCTACAACAACAAATATAACCAAAATCCATGCTAAATTTGGTATATTTAATATTGATTTCTGTCCAATTGCTTTAAAACCCGGTTTTAACATAGGAACAGGATACGCATTGGTATAAAGCATTGCTAAACCACGAACAACAACCATGCTTCCCAAAGTCGCAATAAAAGGTGGAATTTTAGTATAGGCAATCAACGCACCATTAATCGCACCAAAAAGTGTACCTACTAAGATACCTGCCATTACAGCAACAATAATCCCACCTGCCCCCGGTAAATCAAGCCCAGGGAATAATTTAGCAACATATGAAGGTTCTTGGATTAAACTAGCTGAAACAACTGCTGATAGTGCAACAATAGAACCTACAGATAGATCAATCCCCTTAGCTAAAATACAAAATGCAACACCTAAAGCTAACATACCTTTAATTGATTCTGTTGTAACTAAGTTAATAATATTCTCAAAAGTCAAAAAATTAGGTGAAGCAATAGAAATAACAATGACCAATGCTATCAATACAATGTATATCGAGTTTTTACTAGCCATTTTTTTTAATTTTATTACATTTTCCATATTTCTACTCCTTTACATTCGATTAGTAGCATATCTCATTACTACTTCTTGTGTAGCTTCTTTCCTGTCAATAATTCCAGTTAATTTACCTTCATACATTACAAGAATACGATCACTCATACCAAGTATTTCTGGCATTTCAGACGATATCATAATAATTGCTTTACCTTGTTCTGCAAGTTTTGTGATCAGTGAGTGAATTTCTGATTTAGCACCAACATCAATTCCTCTCGTTGGTTCATCAATTATTAGAATATCCGGTTTTGTAAGCAAAGCTCTTGCTACCAAAACCTTTTGTTGATTTCCACCACTTAGACTCTGGATTAATGTGTCAATACTTGGAGTTTTTATATTGATTTTCTTGATATAATCTTTTGAATCCTTCTTAATCAATTTATAGTTCAAAATTAATCCCTTAACATATTTACCCATATTTGCTATAGTTATATTCTTCATTACACTTAGTGCAGGTATAATTCCATTCTTTTTTCTATCTTCAGGCAAAAGAAAAAATCTTTTTTGTAATGCCATATTTGGATTTTTTATATCTGTTTTTTCTCCATTGACATAAATATCACCTGAAGTTTTTGTACGCATACCAAAAATTGTTTCAGCAACCTCTGTTCTTCCAGCTCCTACCAGCCCTGCAAAACCCAGTATCTCACCTTTTTTTAACTCAAAAGACACATTATTAAAAGCACCTTCAGAACTTAAGTTTTCAACTTTCAATAGTGTTTCTCCGATTTCACAGTCAATTTTAGGAAACATTTCATTGAGTTCACGTCCAACCATCATTGTTATCAATTTATCTATGTCAAAGTTTTCAACTTTATCACTACCAACATATTTGCCATCCCTAAATACTGTAACCTCCTCACAAATTTTAAATATTTCTTCCATTTTATGTGATATATATATAATCGTCACATTATTTTTTTTTAAACTCTCGATTATCCCAAATAGATGTTTAACTTCAGTTTCTGTCAAGGCAGAAGTAGGTTCATCCATAATTACTACATCTGCATTATATGAAATCGCCTTTGCTATCTCAACCATTTGCATCTTTGCAACTGTCAAATCACCCATTTTAGCATCAGGATCAATATCCATATGCAATCGTTCTAATAATTCTTTTGTATCTTCTTTCATTCTTTTATGATCCAACATAATTTTATTAGATTTCAATGGTTCCCGTCCAAGCCATATATTTTGAGTAACTGTTCGTTCATTAACAGTATTCAATTCCTGATGAATCATTGATATTCCAAGATTTAGAGCAGTAATTGTATCTCTAATATTGACTTTCTTATCTTTTAGTAAAATCTCACCTTCTGTCATTGAATATATACCAAGTAAGCATTTCATCAATGTGGATTTCCCTGCACCATTCTCACCCATTAATGCATGAACTGTTCCTTTACGAATTTTTAGATTCACATTGTCAAGAGCTCGAACACCTGGAAATTCCTTTGTAACACCCCTCATTTCCAATATGTAATCATTCACTTTTAATTCACTCCTCATAACTTATACAATAGAATCTGTGAAGTCGGATTTTATACCTATTTTAATATTCTCCACAGATTCTTTTAAGTACTATTTGAAATCAGCGACATTTTCTTTTGTTACAAGCTTAAATGGTATCCAATCATATTTAGTTGTTTCTTTACTTGTTGTATATGCGTACGCCATAGCTAATGCACCATCTCCTTGTCCTTTTGCATCTTGAAATATAGAACATGCCATGTCTCCAGATTCCACAGCAACTAGTGCATTATCAGTAGCGTCAATTCCTACAACAGGAATATCAGTAATTTTTGCAGACTTCATTGCTTCAATTGCTCCTAATGCCATTTCATCATTGTTTGATATAACAACATCAAATTTCTTTCCACTTCCAATAAATTGTTGCATTTTAGTCATTGCAATTGCACGATCAAATTCTGCAGTATCTTCAAACTGTTTTTTCAATTTAAATCCTTCTTCTTCCAATTTTGACTTAACTGAATCTGTTCTAGCATTTGTATTTTGTAAACCTAAAGTTCCCATAAAGAGAACATACTTAATTTCTTTAACATCTTTTTTAGAAAAATATTCACTTAAGAATTCAGCTTGAAGAGAACCTGCTTCTGATTCATCTGAACCAACATAGGAAGCATTATCATATTTTTCTATCGCTTCTTTTTGTGGCATTCTGTTTACAAAAACAACTGGTTTTCCCTTTGCCGCTGTAATAATCTCCTCTGTTGTATCAGTATTTACAAGATTAACAATAATCGCAGACACATCTTGCTCTACAAAACTAGAAATATGTGATAATTGCTTTTGAACATCATTCTCTGAGTCAAATGCCACAATATCAACATCACCCAAATCAGCAGCACTATCTTTTACAGCTGTCTCAAGAGTTGATAAAAACTGATCACGTGATGACATTGTCAAACCAATTTTAAAAGAACCTGTTTCTTTTGATGAATTTTCATTCTCTTCTTTTGTTTCATTAGTACAACTTACCATAGTTGAAAAAACAAGTATAAAGCTAAGCAAAATTATTCCTAATTTTTTCATCTCACTTCTCCCTTTCTCTTTTTGATATTGGTTAAATTATATATCTGTATTATTTTTCTAGAAGTATGTTAAGATTTGTTTTAAATCACACTAAAACAATTTACATTTTATTTAGAATTTTTTGCTAAAATATAAATTATTATATTTTGAAAGTGTAATCCATCTTAAACTCTCAATAGTATGTTAAGTGTAATTTTAATATAGATTGTAAACGTTTTCGAAACCTGCTAATTGATATTATAACATGTAATATTTTACGCATCAATAATATTTTTTAAATACATTAACATACATTTACTATAAAAAGCGCTAAAACAATTGTAAACGTTTACAGTATAAATAAAATACATTGCTTATTATTTCCTTTATTATTTTCCACTTTACCTAAGATTATTTTTCTTAAGTCAAAATCAAAAAATCAAACAACAACTACATTACTAAACCAATTTATGATATAATAGTATAAATTTGATAATTACATTAATAATAAAAATTTAAAGTTTAAGTTTTACAAAACAAATTGATATTTTTAAAGTTATAGTAAAAAACATAATTACTCTAATACCAATCCCCTGTAATAAAAAACACATCCTCTATATCAAATTCAATTATTTTTATATTTCAAAATTAAATATATTTCTCAGTTTGTATGACTATATTTTAGAAGAGGTGAATGTCTATGAAAAAATTATTATTTGGTATTTTAGGTATAATACTGGTTATAGCTGCACTTATAGGCACTGTTCAACTTAGTGCTGCTAGTGAAATATTAGCATTTCCTGGTGCTGAAGGATTTGGCAGATATGCTGTAGGTGGAAGAGGTGGTGAAATCTATCATGTTACTAATCTAAACGATAGTGGTTCTGGTTCATTACGAGATGCTATAAGTCAGCCGAATCGAATTATAGTATTTGATGTTGGCGGAGTTATTAGAATTAAATCTCGACTTGTATTTAAAAACAATCAGACAATAGCTGGTCAAACAGCACCTGGAGGAGGTATAACAATTTATGGTGATGGAACATCATTTTCAAGTGCCTCTAATACAATAGTAAGATATGTTCGTTTTCGCATGGGTAAAATCGGCACAAGTGATAAAGACACAGTTACCATGGCAAATGGTCATGATGTAATATGGGATCATTGCTCTTTAAGTTGGGGACGTGATGCTAATTTTGATTTAAATCGTTCTAGTGGTAAAGAATTATACAATTTGACTCTACAAGATTCTATTGTTTCACAAGGCTTGCAAACCCATAGCACAGGTGGAATAGCTAACACAACTGGTACTTCAATAATACGTTCTCTTTATATTGACAATAATTCTCGTAATCCAAAAGCTAGAGGTACACTACAATTTGTAAATAACATCATTTATAATTGGGTTTCCTCTGGATATATACTAGGCGATACCTCAGGACGATCTGATGGAGCTATGATTGGTAATTATCTAATTTCTGGTCCCGAAACTAATGGTGGTACTCTTTCTAGTCCAACATCTGCTTATAATATATATGCTATCGGTAATTATTATGATAGCAATAAAGATGGTACTTTAAATGGTAGATTGCTTAGTAAAGGCGACTTTGGTTCAGCAACATGGTGGGAATCACCTAGTGTAGAATTTCCAAATGTACCAGCAATGACTGCTCAAGAAGCACTTAACTATGTCGTAGATAATGCTGGAACATCTCTCTGGCGTGATGATGTTGACAAATACGTTGTTAATGAATTACTCTCTTTTGGAAAAAAAGGTGCAACAATAAGTAATGAGGAAAATTTAGGTATTTCTAACATAGTAGGAAATATCCCAAATGGTTCAGCACCAAATGACTCTGACAAAGATGGAATGCCTGATTCCTGGGAATCCGAAAAAGGATTAGATCCAAATAACTATGATGATTGTAAATTAGATAGAAATAATGATGGTTATACAAATATTGAAGAATATATAAACCAATTAGTATCAGGCCAATCAAATAATACACCAACCATTGAAAATACTATTACAAATACTCAAGTAGTTACATTATCTGAAACACCTGTTAATACTACTCCGACTACAAATACTTCAGATGAAATTTATAGTATTTCATATACTATTCAAAACGACTGGGGTTCAGGAGGTTCTATAAATATTGTTGTAACTAACAATTCTTCATCAACAATAAATACTTGGACATTGGAATGGTCATTTCCAGGTAACCAGCAAATATCATCCTATTGGAATTGTGATATTATACAAAAAAATGCTACTGTTTCTGCTTCAAATATAGAATGGAATGGAACAATTTCCTCAGGAGCTAATGTAAGTTTTGGATTTAATATTAATTATACAGGTTCAAATAATATTCCAACAAACTTCACTTTAAATGGGATTTCATGTACAATTGAATAATTTGAGCATATTCAAAATTCCATAATATTTTTGAAAATATAAAAAACTATAAATTTATAGGTGTAGTTCTATTAAGCCAAACTGCACCTTATTTATTGATTTTTTCATATTTTCAAATGATTATTTATGCTCATTTATGATTATTAATATATTGACAATCATAAATGAGCATGATAT
>JBDMZA010000744.1:0-4786 GCA_039770155.1 Clostridiales bacterium | reverse complement strand
CTTTTTTAAATTCACCCATAAATTCCAAAACTATTTTTGCCATCCTTTTATGTCTATCAATTTTAATAATTTGAGATAACTACACGGTTGCTACAATTATCTAGACTATTAAAAAACAAAATCGCTAATATAAAGTAGTTCACATTGTTTATATATAAACAATGTGAACTATATTTTGAATTTTCATGGTATAATTCACCTTATAATAAAAATATTTCACAGGAGTGATAGTTTGTGTTTGATAAAATTAAAATTGATACAGACAGATTAGTAATAAGAAGCTTTGCACATAGTGATGCTTTAAGTATGCACAGGGTTCTAAATGACCAAAAAGTACTTAAATATCTAAATTATGAGCCTATGAGTATTGAAACTGTACAGAACAATGTCAATTTTTTAATTAAATCATATTCAAAAAATGTACATAAAAAAATAGTACAGCAATCTATGGCCGTAATATTAAAGAAAACAGAAAAATTAATTGGATGGACAGGCATTGGGGAACTAGAATATGATCCGTCACAAATTGAAATATACTATACTATTATCTCTGATTATTGGAATAAGGGATACGCAAGTGAAGCAGCTACAGCAGTATTGGAATTTGCTTTCTGCAAAGTTAAAATAGATAATGTAGTTGCTCTCATAAATCCTGAAAACATTGCATCAAAAAGGGTTATTGAAAAAATTGGTCTAAATTACATTGGTAATGAAAAAAATGTTCCAGAAGAACATAGTTTTTATAAAGATTTTAAAAAATATAGCTTAAATATTGAGCAATATAAGAAAATGAAAAGATTGATATAATAAGTAGAATACTTTAAAGATTATATATCCATATATAACCTAAACAGACTTTAACTACTAATAAAATTCATCTGTTTATTGAGTAGTTCTTTTTTCTCTAATAAGAGTACTCTTGCTTATTCCAGTCATTTTAACAACATTTTTATAACTATTTCTTTTTAATAATTTCATTGCCCAATCTAATTGGCTTTTAGTAAATTTTTTTGGTCTTCCTTCTCTAAAATTAGGATTTTTTTTTGCAATTTCTTTTCCTGCTTGTGTTCTTTCAATAATCATATCTCTTTCAAATTCTGCAAATCCACTCATAATAGTTATCATTAGTTTTCCCATAGCCGTATCATTAACTATTCCCATATTTAAAATATGCACATGTATTTTTTGATTAACCAAATTTCTAATTAAACTAATACCTTCTTCTGCTGTACGAGCAATTCTATCAAGCTTTGTAACCATTAAAGTATCATTAGCATTTAACTTAGCTATTACTTCATCAAGGATAGGTCTACTTATTTTTGTTCCAGTATAGCTTTCTTTATAGATTATTTCACATCCATTTTTTTTGAGAAGTTGTTCTTGATCATTCAAGCTATTACCATTTTTCTCTTGAAATTTTGTTGATACTCTAGCATAACCAATAACTGCCATTTATCTAATCCTTTCAATAATTATTTATGAATATTAGTTTTGACACCAGTACAAGAACCATTTTATCTAAACTAAAAAAAGGTGTCAATACTTGAAAGTATTGACACCTTTTTTTAAATGTTTTCATACAGTTTTCCCCTAAGTTTGGCCAATTCTTGTTTTAAATATTTATTTTCAAGTTCTAATTTTTCAATTTTTTTATTTTTAGCTGAAATTAATATATCCTTGCTTTTATTGGACATATTTTTTTTTATTATTTCAGGAGAATGAATGCTGCTTTGTTCCCTTCTTAATAATTCAATATGTTCTCTAACTTCTTTGTTATTGTACAAGTAGGTTTTAGATACACCAGATTTTGATGATACACTATTAAAATTTATTTTTTCTTCACTATCAGTAAGTTCTTTAATAGCAGTTTCTACTTTTTTTAATGTTTCAAATTTTTTATTTTGTGCATATTTTTTTATTCCTGATATATTTGATTTTGAATATTTACCCATACATTTGTTCCTTCCTAAAAAGATTCTCTTCCTTTTTTACCTGCTTGATGATGTATTTTACCATTTTTTAATATCTCTAATATTTTTTCATACTTTTCTAAAATTAATTGATTTTTCTCAACCCATACCTGTCTATGTTGAGAAATTCCTTTTGAAATAACAGTTTTTGTTTCTTTTATTGCTATTTCAAATTGTGGTATAAAATCTGGTGTTGTACAAAGATTTCTACAAGTTAAACATGGATTTAATTGAGTATGACATTCCTGTTTTTTAGGCTTCATACAATATCCTAAAGGCATATGAACAGCATCTAGGTTATGGCGAATATATTCCCATTCAATAATATCTTCATTTTTAATATCTGAAATATCAATTTTTTTCAAATTAGAATTTTCATCAATTCTAAATAATCCATATTTAGTTGATTCTTCCCAAGATTTACGCATTGTTGTATCAAGAATTTTAGCATAGCAAAGAGTCATTTCAGGCGAAGCATGAGCCATCCATTTTTGTACATGAACTAAACTCATCCCATTATTTATTAATTCAATTGCTTTAGTATGGCGAAATGCATGGTTATTAAAATGAAATATGTTTCCTTGTTCATCAATAATATTTTTTTCTAATGCTAATTTATTTAAATATTTATTCACTCTTCTAGCTGTTGGAGGAAGTCCTATCCTTTTCCCTGTTAAATTTACAAAAAGTAATTTATCAGGATTATTAACATTTGTACTTGAAGATTTAATATTTTCAATTAGAGATTTTACTAAAATTGCAATTTCATTAGTTATAGGCAATTTATGATTTAAAACTTGTGTTTTTTCTATGTCTACACATAAATACCAACCTTGTTTTGTTATATTTAAGCATTTATCATATCTAAGATTTAAAACATCTGATATTCTTAAACCTGTTGCTCTTAATAAAATAACTATAGGAATACAATCCGGAACTAAATGTTCAAGGTTATTTTCTAATTGAATTAGTATTTCTTCAGGTATATATTTTATTTTGTTTTCATTTTTATATAACCTAGGAAAATCTTCTTTAAAAATCATTGTACCTATTGGTTTTAATGGTGCACATTTATATTCAGCTCTTTGTATATACTCAAAAAACACTTTTAAAGTAATCAAATAATCATTAACAATTTTTGGATTACCTTTTTTTATTGAATAAAGATTTACAATATATCCTTCAATTAATTTTCTTGATAATAGCTTTAAACTTTTCCATGAAGGATGTATTTTCAAGATATATTCTAAAAAACTTCCTATTACTCTAATATCGCGATCACATTGCCCATGAGAGCATGTACTTGCTCTCATTTTCATATATTGTTTTACCATAGCCAAAAATTGTTCTGGTATTTTTTGAAAATAAAGTTTGTAGTGTGTATCATTTTTTAGAAATCTAGCCCCAGGAATTTTTTTAAAATCCCAAATATTCTTTTCAAATTCACTACGTTCATCATAAAAATCTTTATAAAAAGATACAATTTGGCTCAAAAAATAAGAATACCATTTAACAAATTTTAACCCTTTTTCAATTAAAAATGTTTTTAATTGAGGCATAATCTTTTCCATGTTAATTTCTGAAAAGCTTATTAAATCAGGATAGTATATTCTAATAAATCGAGATAATTTATTAAATATATTTCCATATTTAATAATAGTATCTAATACAACTATTTTGTTTAATAATCGGTATTTAAGAAAATATTTTAATTCAATTTTTAAAGTGTAATTAAAATAAATAAATTTAATTTTTTTGTACTTTATATCGGCTCTACTAGATGTTTTTCTATATTCATTAAAAATACTATCATTTACTGCCCAAATATCTTTAAACCAGTATCCTTCAATATATTTATACATTTCATCAATTTTTGTAGTTTTTTTTAAAAATTCATTTTTCATTTATTACATCCTTCTTTAATTTGAGTTTTTCTTCGACTTTTTCCCATTCATTACGAATATCTTCATCAGAAGGATGTATATACATTTGCATTGTTGTTTGTATATGAGCATGTCCAGCTCTTCTCATTATATGTTCTATTTTACAACCAGATCTACGTAATTCTGTTAATGATGTATGCCTTAATATATGTGGTGTTACATTAATTTGAGTTTTTCTTTTGAGTATTCTAAACAAAGAATGTACATCCTGATATTCTAAGGGGTGATGTTTGTTTAGCCCTGAAAGTTTTATAAATACATGATTTGTATCAACATCATCTGTGTGACATTCAGCTATATAATCAAAATATAGATTTATTAAATTAGAAGATACATATATGCTTCTTTCGCTACATACAGTTTTTATTTCTGCAAAATTTGATAGCTCTCCTCGATCTTTAATGTGAATTCTTTTTGCATCTATTTCAAAATCTTCTAACCATAGTGCCAGTGCTTCACCAATTCTAATAGAACTTTCCCATAATAATTGAATTAAAAATTTATCACGTATATTATTACATGCCTCAACTAATTTAGAAATATCATCTTTAGATAGAATATGTATTTTTTGTTTAGGTTCTTTCAATTTTAAAATATTTGATTCATAAAATTTATTTCTATTAATATGATATAAAAACCCTTTAAATCCTCTTTTTGAACCTAAAATTTGCTTTTTTAGTTTAAATGATAATTGAATATTATAATCTTCACATTTCATCAAATAATCATAAAAATTAGTTACAGTTAATATTATTATATTAATTGTTTTAGCAGATCTCTTTGAATGAACAGGTAAAATTTCTAATACTTTAGAATTTTGGTGTGGACTTTTAAGCCATCTCATAAAAGTAGCCATTTCATCCAATCCAATAT
>JBDMZA010000743.1:0-4603 GCA_039770155.1 Clostridiales bacterium | reverse complement strand
TGTATTGTCATATTATTTATTTCTTGAAATCTTTTGTCAAGTTGATTTATGATTTGATTTAACATAGACATATTTGTTGTTTTATAATTAGTTTGTAAAAGTTTGTAAGACTCGTAATAGGCAATGGAGCCAATTGTAATTGTTATTATAAGCACAACAATATTAGATAGTGCAAATCTAAAGAGTAATTTATGATTTTTAAGTATTTTTACTAAAAACATTCTTACCTCCAAAAAATATCTACTAAAAAATAAAACTATATAAAAAAATATCACATTATGTTTATCATAAAGTTATTAAAATATAGTTTACACTGATGATTTAAAAACTGAAAATACAGAGTTATTTTTGTCAATCATTACATAAGATGTATACAATATACTAACTAATTATCAATCTGATAAGATTTTATAAACTTTATTTATTAGGGATTTTATGATAAAAACAATAATATTCATTTTATCATAAAATTCCTATTATTTTATTTAAAACTTAAAATATTTTTAAATTTTCATAGTGAAACCAATCAAAATCGGAAGAAATTTTATTTTTGGTTCCACCATTATTTGCAAATATTCCAACCATTGTACCTGTGTGATGCTTTCCGAATTTTACCCCATCGCTACTTAAAAAGCTGCAATCATCTACATTGCCCACAGATTTCCAATTGTGATTATTATAGCTATAATAAAAAGATCTTTTTTGACTTTTTACGATTACTCTAAAATAGAGAGTAGATTTTTTTATATTATGTATGCAAGATAATTCGCTTATTTTAAGATTTCTATTATCTATAAGTTTAATTTTTAATCCATTATCATATATTAATACAAGTTTTATATAACATTTTGTATTATAATAACAAGTTAATCCAGCCTGTTCATTATTATTTTTAGGATTAAATTCAAATTTTGTAGTTGCCATGTAGTGATGTTCTTCTTCTCTTCGTACTAATGTATTTGTTGATTTAATAGAATTTAAATCATAATCACCTGTCCAAATCCTATAATATCCAGTTCTCTCATTTAGTGACCACATTAAATCATTATGATTTCTTACAAATTCCCACTCATAAGATAATTTAGATGAATTAAAATCATCAAATGTATTTTTGGGATATTTATTTTCTGTGATATCAGGAGCAGTTTGTGTTATGCTTGGTTTTGTTTTATTTATAACAAACCAACCGTCTTTGGTCCATTCTACAGGATCAATAGCTGTTTCTCTTCCAATGTTACAAAAATCACCTTCATTTGGTCTTGCACATAAATATACTGCCCACCAGTCACCATTTTTTGTTTGGATAAGTTTACAATGACCTGCTTTTTGAATTGGTAAATTGGGATCACTTTGTCTTAATATTGGATTATATGGGCATTCTTCATAGGGACCGTATAATTTTTTTGATCTGGCAATTGATACTCTATGTCCGTAGCCAGTTCCGCCTTCAGCAAGTATAGCATAATAGTAATTATCTTTTTTTAATATATGGGGACCTTCAGGACATCGCTCTCCTGTTCCAGGCCAAATTGAAGTCAACTTTCCTATAGTTTTTGTACAGTCTTCATTTAGTTCTATAATATTAACACCGGGATGAATTACCATATAGTGCTTTTTGTTATCATCAATAAAATGAGATGGATCAATTTCATCAATATCAATAAATGATGGCTTTGAATAGGGACCTTCTGGATTTTTTGACCTTATTACAATTTGTCTTCTTAGTACCTTATCCTTGTTTTCGCTAACATCACCATTTAGTCTTAATGTGGCAAAAATATAAAAATATCCATTATAATATGATATATCAGGTGCCCAAATTCCATGAGAATCATCTAGTTGACTTAGATCAAGATATCTAGGATCTGTAATTCCATGACCAACTGTTTCCCAATTAACTAAATCTTTTGAGTGAGATATTATAATTGATGGAAAATATTCGAATGTAGAATTGACCATGTAATAATCTTCATTTACCCTTATAATAGATGGATCAGGATAAAAACCTCTTAATATAGGATTTGTATAAGTTCTTTTAAAATTCATTTATCTCTCCTTATCTAACCACAAATAAACTTCGTCCTGAATTTCTTTTGTGCATATATGTCCAGTGGGCCATATTTTTGTAGTTAATTTATTAGTTGAACCTTGTTTTTTCCAAATCTTTTTCATTTTGTCATAGGCCTTATTAATAGAGTCTAAAGTAAAAAGATGATCTTTTTCACCACTAAAAAATAAAGATGGCTTAGGTGCAGCAATACTCGCTACATCAGGGATATCTAAATAATTTGCTAATCCTGGGTGTAACATAGCGTATGAAGAAGCACCTTCTAATATGTTGTTACCTTCAACCATAACACCTTTAGTTGTAGTCATAAAACATATAGAAACACTTGCAGTAATATCATCACTAAGAGCGGATAGTTGCCATGACCTAAAAGCCCCCATTGAAAATCCAAAGGAAATCACGTTTTTTTTATCAACAATATCTAATGAATAAAGAAAATTAGCAGCACGAATATCCTCAGAAGCAATCAATCCAGAATAAGAATATCCTATATTAAAAAGATTTGAGGCGAAAGCTTGTTGATTATCATAGGTCATACCTTTTCTATCTCCCCAACCTATAGCATCTACAGAAAGCACTACATAACCTCTATTTGCAAGTTCATTTCCAATAAACTGTCCTGAAAAATATTTTTGTGACCATTTTTCAGCACAACTTTGTTTTGATTTATCACCCCATGGCTTTATTACTTTTTCCTTACCTATATCAAAGTTTGCTCCATGGTCATGTAATGCTATAACTGCTGGAAATGGTCCTTTTCCCTTAGGTACAAGCAAATAGGAAAGTACTCTGCTTTGGGAAGTTATATTAAATACTACTTTTTTACTTATATATTTACCATTATCAATTTCATCTATTACTACAGGGTTGTATTTTGTATTATCATCTTTGATCATCGCTAATTCAATAACCTTGTTTTTTGCTTTTTTCTGCCAATTGGAGAAACTTTCTTTTGAATTAAGATAAGACATTGGGAATGTCAATTCATCCTTTAATTTATCATAAAAAACTGGCAAATTTTTTTTGATTCCCATGGTCTGATATTTTTTTAATTCTTCTTTAATATTTTACACCTCCAAAATCTAACTATATTTATATAAGGAATATATTTCATAAAACAATTTTTTTCTTAAAATTTCGATGGCTTAACGAATTTTCAAAAAAAAGTTGACTAGTTTATTTTTTGATTCTGTCTAAATATTATAATTTAGTTTTAAATTTAGCTACTTAAATCTTGTTATAAAAATAAATCAACATTTTAATCTCTATAACAAATGACATAAGGCATAATCAAAAATTTCATAAGACAATTTTTGATTATGCCTAAAAACTGTATATTTTTTTTATTATAAATATTTAATTTGTTATTTGGGAAATATTTTTTAATAAGAAGACTTTATGTTTTCATAAGAGTCGATAAATAATGTCTTTTAGTGAATTTTACATAATATAACTTTATGAGCAATATTAGATGAAGATTGATATTATAAGAATAATTATGCTATTATTAAATTAGCATATAATAATTACAAATTCTAGGAGATCAAAATGAAATATATTGTACCTGCTCTTTTTGTTTTTTCAATTGTTTATTTTGTAATACCAGTTCTTAAAAGTCTCTCTGTTTTGACTGATTTTCAAGATAAACCGACAAAGAGGAAAAAACATTATCGTTCAGTTCCTTTATTAGGAGGAGTTGGAATATTTATAGGATTTGTAGCAGGATTTCTTTTATTTTTTAACCCTTATAGAGAAAAATATTTACTTGTATTATTTGCTTCTACGTTAGTTATAGGTATTGGTGTAATGGACGATTGGTACAAAACACGTCATAAAGAATTTGCTGTACTTCCAAGAATAGTAGTTCAGATTTTTGCTGCCATAATTGTATATAAGGCTGGAATAGTTTTTACAGGTTTTACAAATCCACTTACGCATAATTATATAGTTTTGCCAATCCTTATTCAGTTTTTATTTACTATTGTTTGGATTTTGGGTGTGACTACAGTAATAAATTGGTCTGATGGAATAGATGGTCTTGCAGGAAGTTTATCTGGAATATCAGGAGTAACATTATTTATTATTGCATTAGCAAAAAAACAACCAGATTCAGCCATGTTATCTATATTGGTGGTTGCAGCGACACTTGGTTTTTTAAGATACAATAAACACCCAGCTCAGATATTTATGGGAGATTCAGGTGCTAATTTTCTAGGATTTATTCTAAGTATAATTGCACTGGATGGAGCTTTTAAACAGGCTACGATTGTATCAATATTCATTCCTATATTTGCCCTTGGAGTTCCAATTGTTGATAATTTACTGGTTGTATTTAATAGAGTGAAAATGGGAAAACCTATTTATCAGGCAGATGCTTCCCAAATGCATCACAGACTTTTGTCATCAGGATTAAATCAAAAACAAGTTTGGATGTTTATAAGTTTATTGAGTATTTGTTCAAGTTTGGTATCAATTATAATATTACTTCTTAGAATTTAAAGTTTTAGGTTAGGTATAATCAAAAATTTCATAAGA
>JBDMZA010000742.1:0-10130 GCA_039770155.1 Clostridiales bacterium | reverse complement strand
ATGTACCCATTTTGCAGTATTTATTGCAGGACTATTAATCGGAGCTAAGTATTTTATAAGATCTGGTTTATAAATTTCAATAAAGTTCACAACACATGGACATGATTGTGATATTACAGGTCTTTTAACTTTATTTTTCAACAATTCAATATACTTATAAGTAGTTATTTCGGCACCAATAGATACATCCAAATTTCTCTTAACACCCATATGTTTAAACCAACTGAGTAAATTTCCAAGTTCACTTGGAAAATTTGTATCTACTGCGGGAGCTATTAAAGTTGTTATTTTAACTCCACTACTTAAATCTTTGAAAAATTTTTCTGTATCATCCATTATTTCTCTTGCATTGTGTGAACATGCTTTAATGCATTCACCACAAGCAATACATAAATCAGGATTTATTTTAATCCCCTCTTCTATATCAGATGCATTATTGCAATATTTTACAGGACAAACTGAAATACAACGATGACAATTAATGCATTTGTCCTTATTAACTTTTATAACATCTGATGATAAATCAACATTATCCATTATCAGCCTCCTCCACTAACTAAGAGATATCCCAAAAATAAACTCTAATTCTCAAGTATGAATTCGCATGATTTAAACGAACTTCAGATAAAAAGAATTCGGTATTATTCTTTAGGTTCTCCTCATATTAAAACTACTTTTTTAGTTGGGTAAAAATTAAATTAACTACTTCCCGAGAAGCAATATTTAAAATTTCTTTGTATGAACTTTCTTTATTATTTTCACTAATATTATTAAAATAATCTATGAATTTAGGATTTTCATTCTTTAATTGTTCTGTTGTTAGAATTATATAGTAGTTTAGATGTTTATTTATATTATCTTTGTCCTCACTAAATCCAGTTTCCATTAAAAACATGTCTATGGTTTCAAACCTTGAAATATCTCCTGTTTCTGATATAATTCCAGAAGCAGCAATTTCTTTAATACCTTTAATAGAAGTCAATTTATATATTTGATTCTTAAATCCTTTTGCTTCTGATTCTATTTTTTCTTCTATGTTTCTTCTTTGTTTATCAAAGAATGTTATATTTTCAAGACATGATTTAATTGTTTCATATAATGATTGATCTATTTTGTAATTTAATTTATAAGATTTTCTTAAAGTATCTTTAAGTATATCAGCAGTTGCCAGTTCATTATTAATATTCTTATTTTCAGAATCTATTATATAATCTACCAATTCTGTGAAAGATTTTGATGAAATTTCATCTATTGTTAAATTCTCAGAAAAAAGATCTTCAATAACATCTGCTATATTAATTTTCACACCTTTTTTTTGATATAACCATCCAAATTTTATGAATAAATTTATAAAATAGTATAATTTTTCTTTAGCTAAACTATCAATAATATTGTGCCTGTGTCTTGTTAAACGTCTTAAAGAAAGATAACTAAAATCCCCATCTCCGGAATTTTTTTTATAATATGATTCAATAAAATGATGACACTGCTGCGGTCTGTATAAATTATTTAAAACAGCTTTTGCCATTGCATCACATGAATTATATCCGCAAGAACTACAATTTTTAATATCCTCTTTATTTTCTTTTCCCATTTGTTGATGAATTACATTAAGTATTTCTTCATCAGGTTCTTCTAAAGATAAAATAGCTTCTGATCTGTCAGTATATTTTCTGGAAAAATCTATAAAGTCCATATTTTCTATGATTTTTTGTAATTTATTATCATCATATTCACTCTTATAGTATTCATTTCTCTGTTTTTCCAGTCTTTTAGATTGAAGTTCTAAAGCCTTATTAGTTGTTATTTCATCTTTCAAAATACCAGTACCAAGATTACATCCATGTTTACAATTGAGTACATCAACTAAAAGAACTTCACAACTATTTTCATTTAATTCTTCTTCAAGTTCATCAAAAAATTCAGTATAAATATCCTCACCTTCAAGTTTTCTTACTTGATTCATATTCAGAGGAATGTTATATTTTTTAAATGATTCAAGCAGACCTCCAGGTTGTGAATATAGTATCCCCTTTTCTGCTTCTACAGGTCCATCAAAATTAGCATTCTCATAAATATTAAGATTAATTTTATTTTCTTTCATATATTTCTTCAATCCATAAATTGTAACATTATATGAAATTATTCCATCAGTATTTGGGTCTTCAAATTCTCTTTTTTTTGCAATACATGGACTTATAAAGGCAAGTTTATAAGAAGGATAGTTGTAGTTAACCCATTTTGCCAAATCCATAACTGGACTACCTGTTTGAGCAAGATATTTAATTAGATTTGGTTTATATATCTCAATATAGTTAACAATACATGGACATGGTTGAGCTATTATAGGTTTAGTATTATTTTTCAAAAATTCTTGTAAATACTGATAAGTAGTTATTTCAGCACCCAATGACACATCAAAATTTTTCTGTATGCCGATGCTTTTAAACCATCCAAGTAATTTATTTAAATTGCCAGGAAAATTCACATCAACAGCTGGTGCAACAAGTGTTGCAATTTTTTCTCCGTTTAGTAAGTCATTAAAAAACTTTTCAGTATCATCAATTATTTCTCTGGCATTATGTGTACATACTTCTATACACCTTCCACAACCTATGCATAAATTAGAATTATTTTTTATCCCTTCATTTATACTAGAAGCATCATTGCAAAATTTCACAGGACACACAGATATACACTGATGACAATTAACACATTTTTTACTATTTACCTTTATAATTCCTGGTAATAAATCGGTTTTTTGCATAAGTATTTGCCTCCAACTTATTATTTTTTAAATTCTTTTTTAATTATATTAATACTAGTTTCAAATTTTTTTATATTCTCTGGAGAATCAAGTAAATTTGCTGCCTTATTTGAAGGTATTTTCGTAAGAATTGCAAGTTTTAATTGAGCCTTCATCCCACCAATTTCTCTTGCTGATTCATAAAACTTCAATAATATTTGTCCCAAAGTTCAACCTTCTCCTTCGTATTAATTTACTTTTTAGTTTACATAATTATTCATAAGGAATTTAATCCAAAAATCTAATCTTTTTTACACTGAATCATTATAGTTTTTTTTATTTATTTAGTCAATTTTTAGCAAAATATCAAATTTATAAGTTTTGTTAATGAAAATATCAAATAAACATCCTAGGATAAACTAAATTTAGGATATAGTATTATTGTGTTAAAAATATAACAAGACTATGAATTTTTTTAATTTTAAACATAGTTAATAGATTCTTACTAATGGTTAATTTTTCTACTATAGAGGGTTTTTACGATGCAATATAAGGAAAAAATGATTATACATTTCAAAATAAAATTTTAAATATTACTATAATTGAAATTATAAAAGTGTTATATGATAACTCAAATTAATTTTGTAAATATATTAAGAACAAATACTCATAAAAGCATACCTATAGCTAACTAATTAAACATATATACTATGTTTTATATAACATATAGAATCTATAAGTAAGATTTTAATGTTGGTCCAATCAGACTATTTTATTATCTCCTGATAATAATTTATTTATATTTTCATCATTACTATCTAGATTTACCATAATCATATGTTTTTTTGCTCTATTAAAACATAATTAAAAATTTCAAAAAAAAATTGACTGATTTATTTTTTTGATTCTACATAAAATAAACATATCATAATAATTAAATTAGATATAGTTATATAAATTATATAAAACTAATTATTTGTATGTTTTTTGTTAGCATTTGTTTTGCATTTTATAATATTACCTGCTAGTATATTTGTACATTGATTAATAAGGCATAATCAAAAATTTCATAAGACAATTTTTTTCTGAAAATATCTATGGTTTAACGAATTTTCAAAAAAAGTTGACTAGTTTATTTTTTGATTCTGCCTAAATACTTTACCAATTAATCATATTTTTAAATATACTACTACTTATACAAAAGAGGTGATTTAAATGGTTATACCCATTTACAAAGATCAAATAAGATATAATGTAACTAAAAGAAAAAGATCTAAAACTGATATAAAGGCAATTGTTATCCATTATACAGCAAACTATAATCCAGGTGCAGATGACAGAATGCACTTTAAGTATTGGAATTCTGGCAATAAAAATTCATCCTGTGATATTGTTATCGATCACGACAGTATATCTGTTATAAATGATTGGTATAAAAATTATTGTTGGCAAATAGGAGACGGAAAAGGAAAGTATGGCTACACTAATAGCAATGTAATAGGTATTGAAATTTGTGTAAATAAAGAAGTAAATAGGGCAATAGAAAATACAATTTGGTATTTGAGAGAACATTTATTAAAAGAATTTGATCATATAGATAAAGATCATATGATTCGACATTATGATGCTTCAAGAAAATTATGTCCAATATGGATGGTTGATCTTAATATTAGTGGATTAGATCCTGATTGGGTTAAGTTTAGAAATGCTGTTTTTGCCAAAAGTAAACAATTTCAAATTGATTGGAAAGATATTTTATTAAAAGAAACTTCAAATCCAACTATTTGGATAGATGTAGTTCAGGGACTTATTGATATTGGTGAAGGAAAAGCTTCTGGATTTGATTCATTAATCAAAAACAGAACTTCTTTAAAATATTTTTCTGATCTTATTGTCAAAATTGATGACAATAAAGAAGATTGGGAGGACATTATCAATACCAGTACTACTTCTCCTGGGATTTGGAAAAATATAATAAATGGTTTAATAGATTTAGGAAATAATGATGCAAAAGGTATTGAACAACTTGCAGCACATAGAAGTTCACTAAAATATTTTGCCACATTAATAGAAAAAATAGATAGATAATGTAGAATTATACAATAAAATAACCTAAAAAATCTACAATGATTTTTAGGTTATTTTATTATAGAATTCTATATGAATAGGAAAAGTTTTACTTCTAAAAATTATTACTGGGTATATGATTTAAAAATAAACTATATAAGGCAGAATCAAAAATTTCATAAGACAATTTTTTTCTGAAAATATCGATGGTCTAACGAATTTTCAAAAAAAGTTGTCTAGTTTATTTTTTGATTCTGCCTAACAAAAATAGAATTATTTATTATATAATGTAATTCAATAATAATAATCGAGGTATTAATTATGAAAGAGGATTTTATTAATTCATTTATGATGAAATTTATACAAAAAAGAGGATATTTATCTCAGTATAATGATAATAAAGAGATATATAATGAAAATGGTACAAAGATACTTTTTAAGGAATTCGCTAGTGGCATAACAATAATTAAACTAATAGATGGAGATCATCTATCAAAAAATGATCTAATAAAAATTTATAACAACAATAAATATATCCTAGAAAATTTTAATAATTTTCAAAATATTTTTATTTATTCTATTTTCTTTTTTAAAAACACTCCTGAGCATGAAAAATTAAATCTTATAGAATATAATGATTTAAAATCTTTACCAAAAAAATATTCACTTAGTTTAAGTGTAAATTTAGAAAATAAAACAATAAATAAACATTTTGAGGTTCCTTTAGGTGAACCGCAAATAATCAAAACAATAAATGAACAATTTCAAAATGGAGTATTAAATTGTAAGATTGAAGATATAAAAGCGGAAATTGAAAAAAAAGAAAAAGAAAGTGTTTTAGAATTAAAAACTGAAAAATTCATATTGACAAAATCTTTAATTATAATCAATGTTTTAGTTGCAATTGCTTTATTTTTTTATTCAAAATTTAGTAGTATTAGTTATAATGAATTGTTAACAATTTTTGGAGCCAAAGATAATGCTTTAATAATGTATAATCATGAATTTTGGCGATTTTTCACTCCAGTTTTTTTACATGCTAACATTACACATCTTGCATTAAATTGTATTTCACTATATATCATAGGAAATCTTATTGAAAGACTATATGGAAGAGGAAGGTTTCTTTTCATTTACATATCAGCAGGTTTTGTAGGTTCAATTGCAAGTTTTTGTTTTTCTTTGAATAATGGTGTTGGTGCTTCTGGAGCAATATTTGGACTCCTTGGTGCTATGTTATATTTTTATATTCAAAAAACATCCTTAGCATTTAAAATGTTTGGTTTTAATATATTTATAATACTGTTTTTTAACTTAGCATATGGTTTTTCAGTAAATAATATTGATAATTTTGCCCACATTGGTGGACTAATAGGTGGTTTTTTAGCAACATGGTCTGTCAATACATCCATTGATAAAAAATTGTATTTTAATAAAGTTATTGGTTTAATACTACTTTTATTTATTGTTATCTTTGGAATAATTTATGGATTTAGTAGTGAAAAAAATCAAATAATGAAATTAGTTGGTGAAATGGATTCTCTTACCCTAAATTATAAAAGAGATGAAGCTATATTAATAGGGAAAGAAATATTAGATAAAAATTATGAGCATGATATTATAAATACACAGGTTTATTGGAGTATAAGTAAAAATGAAATAAGTAACAAAAATTATAATTCTGCTCTTGATTATGCAAAAAAACTTATACCTCTTGACCCTATTAATGGTCACTATTTGTCAGGTTTTTGTTATTACAACTTATATGAATATAATAATGCTAAAGAAGAATTTTTAAAAGTAGAAGAATATAATCCAGGTGATGATAGAATAAAAGTATTCTTAAATGAGCTGAACTAAAATTTAATAATTAAAAAAGATAATTTATCTAAATTTATAAATTATCTTTTATCTCTCCAGTATCATCATGAAACCACATTATAATTATTTGCTTAAATAACAACATAGGGATATCCAAAAAACAAACTCAAATTCTAGAGTATGAATTCGCACAATTTAAGCGAACTTCAGATGAAAAGAATTTGGTATTATTTTTTAGGTTCTCCATAGCAGTATTAATTTAATTTAATTTTTATAGGGAGTAATATGTATACTATAGAATATCTTACTAAAATCAGAACAGAAAAATCCCTTGAATATTTAAAAACTACCAATATGAAAACTTATGAGATAGCTGAAAAAGTAGGTTACAATGATCCTCACTATTTTAGTTTGATTTTCAAAAAAATCATGTCTTTTACACCTTCAGATTATCGAAATAATTTATAATTGGAGAATATTATTAACATGATTAAATTTAAAGGATTTAAAAGTATTCAATCAAATATAGCCTTTACCTTCTCAAATCTTATTGTTATTACAATTTTAATAATGTCATTTTTGTCATATAAGTTATTATCAGAATCTGTTGAAAAAAATTCCAAAGAATATACGTATCAACTTATTGAACAAGTACATTCTAATATAGAAACATATATTAATTATATGGAAAATATTTCACAGATGGTACAATCCAATTATGATGTTATAGAATATCTTTCATCTGGTGAACTATCAAAAAATGAAAAAGAAACTCTAGAAAATAAAATCACAAATCAATTTAAATCAATAATGAATACACGTGAAGATATAAACTCAATCATGGTTTTTGGATATGATGATAAAAAATTTCTTTCCAACAAACATAATGTTAAATTAAATCCATATATCAATCCCCAAAATCAATCTTGGTACAAAAAAGCCATAAAAGCAAATGGACAAGCTATAGTATCATCATCTCATGTTCAAAACATAGTAAAAGATCAATACGATTGGGTTGTATCCTTAAGTAAGGAATTAAAATCAAATAATACAAACAATAAATTAGGAATATTTCTTGTAGACTTAAATTACTCAGTTATAAATGATATCTGCAAAGAAGTTAAGTTAGGTAATAAAGGTTATATATTCATTGTAGATAATCAGGGAAATATAGTTTATAATCCTCAACAACAACTAATATATAGTAATATAAAAAAAGAATACATAGATAAAGTAATCTCCTCAAGAAATAGTAATTTTATCAGTTATGATGATAATAATAAGAAAAAAATTTACACAATTAAAGAATCATCATATGTAAATTGGAAAATTGTTGGAGTTACTTATGCAGATGAATTAGTAACAAATCAAAAAGAAATTAGAAATTATTATTTAATTGGTGGAATTGTAATACTTACAATTACTATTTTACTTTCTATTATACTGTCCTCAAAAATATCTCGTCCTATTAAAGTTCTTGAAGAATGCATGGAAAAAGTTAAGCTAGGTTCATTTGATGTAAAAGCTACTGTTACTACCCCAAATGAAGTTGGTCAACTCAGTAATACTTTTAATATTATGACTGTTAAAATTAAAGATTTAATAAAACAAAATACAAAAAATCAAGAAGCAAAGAGAAAAAGTGATTTAAAAGTTTTACAATCTCAGATTAATCCTCATTTTTTATATAATACTTTAGATTCTATTATCTGGATGGCTGAAAGTGGAAATTCCAAAGAAGTTGTCTTGATGACATCCTCTCTTTCAAAATTATTTAGATTAAGTATAAGTAATGGTAACGAGATAATTACTATTGAAAATGAATTAGAACACATAAAAAATTATCTTACGATACAAAAAATGAGATATCTGGATAAATTAGATTTCATAATAGAAGTTAATGCAGAAATACTAATGTGCAAAATCCTTAAAATTATTTTACAACCTTTAGTAGAAAACTCAATTTATCATGGCATTAAAAATAAAACAGATAAAGGAATAATTAAAATTATTGGCAAAAATTACGATGATACAATCCTCTTAAAAGTAATTGATAATGGTGTAGGCATGACAGAGGAAGAAATAGAAAATATATTTATAAAAAATAAACAATCCTCTAATAAAAATACTGGAAGTGGGGTTGGTGTTAAAAATGTAAATGAACGAATTAAACTTTATTTTGGTAATGAATATGGTCTTGAATACAAGAGTATAACTGATCTTGGTACAACAGTATATATATATCTGCCCAAAATAGAATAAACTTAATGCGAGGTTTGATGGATATGAGATTAACATTAATTATTATTTTAGTTTTTATACTAATAATATTTACAACTTTAATGATCATTAAATTATATCCCATAAATGAATCTTCTGATATAAGTATTATAGTAATTCTAAAATCAAAAACAGAAGGTACAGACTTTTGGAATATGGTTAAAAAAGGAATAAAATCTGCTTCAAATGAATATGAAGTAAAAGTAAAAGTGATAGCACCTTTATATGAAAGCGATGTTGAAGGTCAAATTAAACTTGTAGAAGAAAGTATAAAAGAAAAACCTGATGTTATAATACTTGCAGCAACCGATTACAAAAAACTGGTCCCCATAAGCAAAAAAGTTGTATATTCAAAAATAAAATTAATAACTTTAGATTCGGATATAAAAAGTAATATCTCCGAAGGACTTATTGCAACAAATAATTATAAAGCAGGCATAAAAGCAGGAAATATTTTATCAGGAATAATAAATAGTGATGACACCATAGCAATCATAAGTCATATAAAAGGTTCAGCGACTGCAATATACAGAGAAAATGGTGTCAGAAGTGAATTAAATAAATTTAATCAAAAAAATATTTTAGATACAGTATACTCTGATAATAGTATTGAAAATTCATATAATTTAACAAAAAACTTACTAAATAACAACAATAATATTGGTGGAATAATTGCACTTAATGAAACCACTACAGTTGGTGTAGCAATGGCAGTTGAAGAAAATAAATCTTATTCTAATATTAAAATTGTCGGTTTTGATGGGTCTATAGACGAAGTCAAATATATTGAAAAGGGCATCATTCATTCAACCATAATTCAAAATCCCTATAATATGGGATATAGTGGTATCAAGGCTGCTGTTAAAGTATCAAAAGGAAATAAAATAAATAAATATTTAGATACAGGCTCTTTTATAATAAATAAAAATAATCTATATGAACCTGAAAATGAAAAGCTTTTATTTCCATTTTACTAATTTTACTTCTTCATTTCATTAAACTTAAATTTTCATATAATTTATTAACCTTTTTAATTAAAATATTCTATGTATATAGATATTATATCAAAAAAACAAACTCTAAATTCACACAATTTAAGTTAACTTCAGCAAAAGAATTTGGTATTATTTTTTGATTCTAACTAATGATATCCCAAAAAATATATTTCTGCAAAAACTCTACTTTTTTTGTAGAGTTTTTTTATTTTATTCTATAT